>CAMDSO010000007.1 GCA_945906935.1 Bordetella parapertussis | reverse complement strand
TGCCGAGGGTGTGGAAACCGGGGCGCAGGAGCGTTTCCTGCGCGAGCATGATTGCGATGAAATGCAGGGCTATCGTTGCGGCCAGCCCTGTGATGCTGAGGCGCTCGCGCGCTTGCTGGCCGCGCCGCCGCTCACGCCGTCGGCCTAGCTTCCAGCAGGCGGCTCTCACCGTTCTCGCCGCGGATGATCTCCAGGGTTTGTTGATGCAGCGCGCGCAGACTGTTGCGGTGCCCAATGCTGATGACGGCGGTGTGCGGCAGTCGTGCCTGTAGCAGACCGTAGAGCGCGGCTTCGCTTTCTTCGTCGAGTGCCGAGGTCGCCTCATCCATAAATAGCCACGCCGGACGTTGCAGCAAGGCGCGCGCGAAGGCGATGCGCTGCTGTTCACCACCGGATAAGACTTGCGCCCAATGGCGGTTTTCATCGAGGCGTTCGGTGAATGCAGGCAGGCGGCAATCTTGCAGCGCGGCGATCAGCGTGGCGTCATCAAAAGTGCCGGGGGCGGCGGGATAACAAAGTTGTTCGCGCAGTGTGCCGATGGTGAGGTACGGCTTTTGCGGCAGAAACAAGGTGTGGGCCTGTGGTGGTTGGTCGATACGGCCGTGACCAAACGGCCAGATCCCGGCCAAGGCGCGAAACAGCGTGCTCTTGCCGCTGCCAGAAGCGCCGCTGATGAGCACGCGCTGTTGCGGCGCGAGGCTGAGGCCGCTGGCGTCAAGCAGGGGGCGGCCCGCAGGCAGATCGATTTGTAATGCATCCGCACGGTAGCGGTCTTGCGTAGCCGCCTGCGTTGTAATGCCGGCTTGTTGTGCGGCGGCGGCGCGGATGGCGGCGCGAAAGCCGGTTAGGCGGTCGACGGTGGCGCGCCAGGCGGCGATTTGCGTATAGGCGTCGATAAACCAGCTGAGTGAGGATTGCACCTTGCCAAAGGCGGTCGAGGTTTGCATCAGGTCGCCAAGCTGGATCGCACCGGAAAAAAACCGCGGCGCGGCGACGATGAAGGGAAACACTACCGCCACCTGTCCATAGCCGGAGCGAAACCAGGTGAGTTGTTTGGTCTTGCGCATGATGTGCCACCAGTTGGTGACGATCTGCGCGAAGCGTCCGTGCAGCTGGCGTAATTCGTCGGCTTCGCCGCGATAAAGTGCCACTGCCTCGCTGTTCTCGCGAAAGCGCACCAGCGAGAAGCGGAAGTCGGCCTCGACTTTTTGTTTTTCAAAATTCATCGTGATCAGCGGTTTGCCGATCCAGTGCACCAGCAGCGTGCCGGCCACCGAATAGAGCAGTGCGACCCACAGCATATAGCCGGGGATTTCGATCGCATGGCCGAAGAGGGTCACCGCCAGCGAACCGGACAGCGTCCACAGAATCACCAGAAAGGACAGCAGTGTGATCACCGCCGACATCAGGCCGAGGGCCAGCGCCAGCGTTTTTTCGCAGAATTCGGCGAGATCCTCGGCGATCCGTTGGTCGGGGTTGTCGCTGCCACCACCGCTGATTTGCAGGCGGTAGTGAACACCAGCGCCGATCCACTCGTCGAGATAATGCGTGGTCAGCCATTCGCGCCAGCGGATTTGCAGCATCTGGTTGAGATACAACTCGTAGGCGCCGATGCCAATGAAGGCCGCTGCGAGCCAGCAAAAGCGCATCAACTCACGGAAGAAGGCGTCCTGGTTGCTGGTTTGCAGGGTGTTGTAGAAATCATTCTGCCAATAGCTGAGTACGACTTCGAGGTAGACGAGGCCGAGGTTGAGGCCAATCACCGCGGCAAGCAGGCCGCGTGCCGCCCATTTTTCTTTGCCGAACCAATAGGGGCGGGCCAGCGACCAGAGCTCGCGGAAAAACGCCAGGTGTTTTTTATACATAGAGCACTCCGGATACTGCGCCCCGCCGCAGAGAGGGGCGCAGGGGCGAGGCGATCATAGCGTGATTAACGCGGCAGTTGCGTGGCGGCGGGATTGGATTACACTCGATGACATCCGGATTGTTGGCGCTTTTCCATCACGCAACGGAGAAAGACATGAAGACTGTCAGACAGTTGTTGCAGGGCAAGCAGTCCGGTGTTTTCACGATAGAACCCGATGTGCCGGTGATAGACGCACTGCGCTTGATGGCGGAGCACGGGATCGGCGCGTTGCCGGTGGTGGCCGATGGCCGGCTGGCGGGTATTCTGTCGGAACGCGATTACGCACGGAAGATTGTTTTGCAGGGCAGGTCATCACACGACACACGCGTCTCGGAAATCATGACGGAGCGCGTTGTTTGCGTGGGGCCACAACGGACTATTGAAGAATGCATGGCCCTGATGACTGAGAAGCGCATCCGCCATTTGCCGGTGATTGAGGACGGCAAATTGACCGGACTGTTGTCGATTGGTGATCTGGTCAAGGAAACAATTTCAGAGCAGCAGTTCGTGATCGGACAACTGGAATCTTACATATACGGCTGACGAGGCCGGTTTCATGCAACCTGTCAGGGAGAGAAAAGCATCATGCAATTTGGCGCCATTATCATCGGTGATGAAATCATGTCGGGCAAACGCCAGGACAAACACATGGCCACGGTTATTTCGACGCTGCGTGAGCGGGGTCTTGAATTGTCCTGGTGTCAGTATCTGGCCGATGAGCCGGCACTGATCACGGCCACGCTCAAGCGCACACTGGCGACGGACGACGTGGTGTTCAGCTTTGGCGGCATCGGTGCCACGCCGGACGATCACACGCGGCAGTGCGCGGCCGACGCCGTTGGCGTTGCGCTGACGCTGCATCCGGATGCCGACACCGAGATCCGTGCGCGTTTTGGTGCCGACATCACGCCGCAGCGTTTGCAGATGGGTGAATTTCCAACCGGCAGCCGCATCATTCCCAACCCGTACAACCGCATTCCCGGCTTCAGTTTTAATCATCATCATTTTTTGCCGGGCTTTCCGCAGATGGCCTGGCCGATGATGGCCTGGGTGCTCGACGACCAGTATCGCGCACAGTTTGCTGCCGGCAGCGTCGCCGAAGAGGCCATCATCGTGCGCGGTGCCGGCGAGAGCATGATCATCGACTTGATGAATGATTGCCTTAAACGCCATCCGGGCTTGAAGGTCTTCAGCCTGCCGCACATGAGTGACAGTGACCGCTATATCGAACTCGGCGTGCGTGGTGATGCAACGCGCATCGCGGTGGCGATGGCGGAATTGAAGGAGGGCGTGACAGCGCTCGGATTTCGCTGGGCGAAAACCATCGAAGAGGGACGCTAGCGCGGGTTGCGGGAGGCATAAAAAAACCCGGCATATAGCCGGGGTTTTTTATGCGCAGAGAAAACTCAGGCGGCTTTCTTTTTGCCCGGGTTGATTGCCTGCGAGGCGGCTGCCTCGACATTGGCATGGGTCAGATCGGCAAACTGCTTGGCCGATTTGCTCATGTTGTCGTAGGCTGCATTCATGCCAGTCATGGCTGATTTGAATGCGGCCACGGCGACATCCGATCCGGCCGGTGCGGTCTTCACGATCTTGTCGAGCGAAGTCACCACCTGCTTGTTGAACTCAGAAATTTGCTCTTCAACCAGCTTGTTGAGTTCGTTCTGGGTCGCTGCAGCAACGTCGTAGACGCTCTTTACGTAGGAGGCGGTTTTTTCCATCCCCGGTTGCAGCATCGAAGTCTTGATTTGCGTGAGGTCCTGCGGGGTTTTGATTTCGGATAATGCCTTGGCTTGTTGCACGCCGTCGGCAAAAGCGCCCTTGGCGGCTTTCAATTGCACTTCCATGAACCGTTCGGCGCCTTCAAGGGCGATACCGGCGAAACGCACGGCGGCTTCCAGGCTGGCTTTGTTCATGGCCATCAGTTGCTCAGGGGTTTGATACATTGCAATCTCCTTCAAAAGTTATTGCAAAACAATTGTTTAATTTCTAGATTTGCGGCTTGACGAGGTTTAAATGTTGCAACGCACAATTGAAATTATAATGGCGAGTAGGGCGAAGTCAAGGTCTAGACTAAAATAAATGTTGCGGCGCAGCATTTGGCCGCCTGTGAGTCCCTCGGTTTGACTTGTAGTGCGCCCAAAGATAGGATAAAAGTGTTTCTCAATCAGTGATCTAGGCGGTCTACTCAGGGGTAGATCGCCACCCGCCACCACTACTCATGTCCGCCCCTCTGTCACCCGCATCCACTCCCCCTAGCCTTACCAGTACGGTCGATGGCGACGGGCAGCGCTGCCTGCTGGCGGGGGCGTGGAATTTGCGTTCCCTCGAGGGCGCAATGGCGGCATTTGAGCGTGATCTCGCGCGTGTGGCACGTGACCCGGACTGCCTTTGGGATTTACGTGGCGTCGCGGTGATCGATCACGCGGGTGCACTGTTGTTGTGGCGCGCCTGGGGACGCCGGCGCGCCCGCCGTCTTGAGTTAAAGCCCGAGCAGGAGCGCCTGTTTGCGCGCTTGCAGCCGGCGCCGCCCGCCTTGCCGCCTGCAGCGGGATTTGATCCCTTATTTCTGCCCCTGTTTATCGGCCGCAAGATGCTGAGTGTTTTCGACCACCTGACGCATATGCTGTGCGTGCTCGGGCAAGCGGTGATCGAAATACTGATGCTGGTGCGGCATCCGCGGCGCATCCCGTGGCGCGAACTCTCGGCGAATATTTATCGCACCGGTGCGCAGGCGCTGGGGATTACCGCACTGGTTGGCTTTCTGATCGGCGTGGTGCTGAGTTACCTCTCGGCGCAGCAACTCAAATTATTCGGGGCCGATGCTTTTATCATCAACATTCTGGGTGTCAGTGTGGTGCGCGAGCTGGGCCCGGTGCTGGCGGCGATCCTGGTCGCCGGGCGCTCGGGGTCGGCCATCACCGCGTCGTTGGGGGTCATGCGCGTGACGCAGGAACTCGATGCGATGGCGGTCATGGGTATTTCGCAGTCCCTGCGTTTGATCCTGCCGAAAATGTTGGCGCTGGCGATCTCGATGCCGCTGGTGGTGTTATGGACCAATACGGTGGCGCTGCTCGGCGGCATGGTGGCGGCGCAGCTCGAGCTGGGCATTGGCTACCAGCATTTTCTGCTGAGCCTGCCGGATGCCGTGCCGATTGCGAATTTGTGGTTGGGGCTGGGCAAGGGCGTGGTGTTTGGTGTGATGATCGCGCTGGTGGCGTGTCACTTCGGTCTGCGCATCGAACCGAACACCGAGAGCCTCGGCATCGGTACCACCAATTCGGTGGTCACCTCGATTACCATGGTGATTTTGGTCGACGCGGTGTTTGCCATCCTGTTCAAGGATGTCGGCCTGCCATGAGTCTGCCATGACGCACGATCACATCATCGAAATCCGCGGGCTCTATACGCAGTTCGGCGATTACGTCGTACACCGGAACATCGACCTCGATGTGCGGCGCGGTGAAATTCTCTCGCTGGTCGGCGGTTCAGGCAGCGGCAAGACGACGATGCTGCGCCAGATGCTGGGGCTCGAAACGCCGTCGCGCGGCGAGGTGCGCGTGTTTGGCACCGCCCTGCACGGCAGCGATGCGCCGGCGCTGCGCCGCTTGCGCAACCGCTGGGGCGTGTTGTTTCAGGCAGGTGCGTTGTTCAGCGCACTCAGCGTCTACGACAATCTGGCGCTGCCCTTGCGCGAACTGCGCACGGTCGATGAAGGCCTGATCCACGATCTGGTCATGCTCAAGCTCAATATGGTGGGGATAGAACCGCGTCACGCCAACAAGATGCCGTCGGATCTCTCCGGCGGCATGATCAAACGCATCGCCCTCGCGCGCGCACTGGCGCTCGAACCGGAGCTGATTTTTCTCGATGAGCCGACGGCCGGCCTCGACCCCGATCGCAGCGAAAGCTTCGTCAAGCTGATCGACGAGTTGCACGACGAATTGAAACTCACCGTCGTCATGGTGACGCACGATCTGGACACGCTGGTGTCGTTGTCGGACCGGGTTGCGGTATTGTGTGATCAGCGCGTGGAAATTATCGGTAGCCTCGACGAGGTGGTCGCCAATCCGCATCCGTTCATAAGTAATTTTTTCATGGGCGGGCGCGGCCGGCGCGCGCTCGAGGCGGTGCAGGCGGTCAATGCCATCATCGCAATGACCTGAGCAGGCCGCAGCAGACCAGGCGCAAGGAGAGCAGAGACGATGGAGAACAGGGCACATGCATTGGCGGCGAGTTTGTTTACGCTGCTCTTGGGGCTGGGAGTGATCGCGGTTTACGCCTGGTTTGGCGGCGATACGGTGCAAACGAAAAATCTCATGCTGGTGTCGCGCTATCCGGTGTCCGGTTTGAACGCGCAGGCGGCGGTACGTTTTCGCGGCGTGACGGTGGGCAAGGTGGTCGCCATTAATTTCGATCCGGCCAATCCGCTGAGCGTGCTGGTTGAAATTACGGTGCGCAGTGACACGCCGCTTACGCAGGGCAGCTACGCCCAGCTCGGCGCGCAGGGCGTCACCGGCCTGGCCTATGTAATCCTGGATGACGCCGGCAACAAGCCGGCCGCGCTGGTGGCGGCGGAGGGTGCACTCGCGCGTATCGAGGTGCGTCCTTCGTTCATCGATAGCGCGACCGATGCCGGCCAGCAGATGCTTGCCAATTTCAGCCAAACGGCGACGCGTATCAACGCGCTGCTGAGCGACGCCAACCAGCAACAGCTGGTCGGCGCCTTGCGCCGCATCGACCAGGCGGCGGCGCAGGTGGCGAGCGTGGCGGCGGGGCTGGAGCCGACTCGGCGCAGCGTGCCGGTGCTGTTCGGTGAGGCGGGCATAGTGCTCAAGCGGGTCGACGCCCTGCTGGTTAATTTAAATCAGCGTGTCGATGCGTTCGAGCGCGCGGCCAAAGGTGCGGGAGAGCTGACGCAGAGCGGTGTCGCTTTGAGTGATGCGGTGATGACCGAAACGCTGCCGCGTCTGAATCAATTGGCTGATGATTTGCAGCAGGCCGTGCGTGGTATGGAGCGCACACTCAACGATCACAACGAACAGCCGCACGGTCTGATCTTCGGCCGTAATCCGGCACCGCCCGGACCCGGCGAAGCGGGATTTGAAAGCAGGGGGGGAAGATGAAAAAGTTATCAGTCGTTTGGCTGGGGTTGTTGCTCAGCGCGTGTGCCGTCGGACCGTCGAACCGTGAAACGCCGATGGTCTTTGATTTCGGGCCGCCAGTGACGCAGACGACGGAGGCGAAAATCATCCGCGCCAGCGTCATGTTGCAAGGCTTTACCGCGCCGGCCTGGCTGGACACCATGGCCTTGGGTTACCGGCTGGCCTATCAGGAACCGGCGCGTCAGCGCGCTTACGCCAACAGTCGCTGGGCGGGCACGCCGGCGGCCTTGCTCACGCAGCGTCTGCGCGCGCGCCTGGCCGCGGCCAGCGAGGGCGGTGTGATTGCAGGCGGCGGTGTGCGGGCGGATTACCTGTTGCAGCTGGAATTGGACGAATTCAGTCATGTCTTCGATACCACCGAGCGTAGTCGCGGCGTGCTGGTAGTGCGGGCGACGCTGGTGAACAAGGTCAGACACGCCCTGATTGCGCAGCGCACCTTCACCATCGAGCGCAACGCCGCGAGTGCCGATGCGATCGGCGGCATACACGCTTTGGTTGCGGCATCCGATGCGCTGATGGAGGCGCTGGTGGCGTGGACGGCGACCGCCGCCGTTCCGCCGATACGCTAAGCGTCCTAAGCGTCCTAAACGTCCTAAACGTCCCAAGCGTCCCAAGCGTCCCAAGCGTCCTAACCATGCTTGCCGCGCTAAATGCGCAGCCACTTTATTGCAGAGAGGAAACCATGAGCGACACCTTGTTTACCAAGATCATCAATCGGCAGATTCCAGCCGACATCGTCTACGAAGACGATCACTGTTTCGCGATCCGCGACATTAATCCGCAGGCGCCGGTGCACTTGTTGCTGATACCCAAAAAACCGATCGACCGCCTGTCTGCCGCAGAGATCGGGGATCAGGCGCTGCTGGGCCACTTGATGCTGGCAGTGGGGAAGATCACGCGGGATTTAAAAATCGACAACGCATTTAGGCTCGCCATCAATAATGGCGCCGACGCCGGGCAGTCGGTGTTTCACCTGCATTTGCATATTCTCGCCGGGCGCGCGTTCACTTGGCCGCCGGGCTGAGGTTAAGACTTTACTTGATTAGCAATGAACGTCAGTCAGGCCCATCTGGTGAACTTGTCCGACCGTAAAGTGACCCCCGGAGGCCAACTGCAAGGGGGCACTATGGCAACGAATCGAATTCAATTTCAACATGCACTGTCGATGCCGGAATTTCTGAAGGGTTACGGTGCCGAAGCGTAATGCCAGCAGGCGCTGGAAGCGGTTCGCTAGCCGAACGATTTTCGCCGCCGGCGTTGCGCTCGCGCATCCCATTACGTTGTGCGCGAGGGTGCCCGCAAGGTCTTTCAGTGCAAGCGTTGTCGACCTCAAGCTTCACTGATTGCGGGAACGGTGTTTCAGGGCACCAAATTGCGATTGAGGATTTGGTTTCTGGCGATCTACCTGATCAGCCAAGCCAAGACGGGGCTGTCGACCTTGGTATTAGTCAGGAAAAACAATTCACACAGGATGACCTCCGGTTATCCAACCAAGTCAGCCGCCAGCAACTTGGCCACAGTGAAAGCTCTCCGCTTGATTAATCCCCTGAATATACCTCCCATGCGTAGGCCGTAATGACAGCTCTCGCAGCACCGGAGTTGTCATGCTGATCAGAGCAATATTGATCGCGGCCTCTGCCAGAATGGGACTAGCTATGATCCCCGGAACGATGCTGAGCCAAGTCTTCAGCGCTCGGAGAATTTGTGGTTCCGAAGCTTTCGATAGATCCCAGCCCCCTTGCCACCATTCTTGCTATTTTTTTGCAACCATCTGGCAGTGACGCCGGCGGTATAAGTAGCCGGCCCGGATGCTGCAATCGCAGTGGCTACTGCCACAGCAAGCGTTTGGTTGGCGATGATGTTGGCACCGCTCAGGAAACGTCACGACGCCCGAGCGAGAGGCACTTCTCCGCCATGATTCGAGACAGCGGATCGCTAAACCTCTGGCTGATTGAGTCGTAGAGCGCTGCAGCCTCCGCATACGCGCCGACGCGATAACTAGCAAATGCATTGGCAGTGTCACCGCCAAGTTCGAGATCCCTTGCAGTCGGTCGCGTCTCTGCATCCCCGTCACGAATACCCAACAACTCATAAATCGCAATATCCGCGGCGCGCCCCTTTACTTTGATGAGGTCGATTGGTCGAACACACAGCCGTTCGCCCGCCTCCATAAATACGGCGTGACTTATACAAATATTCGTTGAGAACTCTTTATTCACCCCTTCGAGACGTGAAGCAACGTTAACGCCGTCACCCATCACCGTATAACTGAGACGTTCCATGGAACCAATATTGCCGACAAGAACAGCATCTGAATGAATGCCGATACGCACCACAAGGGGCGGCGCTTTGGCGGCCGCGAGGTCAGCATTGAGTTTCACCATACGCCGCATCCCGCGGATGGCCGCGACACAGGCATGATAAGCATGGTTTTGGTTGAGCTCGGGAGCGCCCCAGAAAGCCATAACCGAGTCGCCGATAAACTTGTCAACAGTGCCGCGCTCTTCTTTGACGGAAAAAGTCATCAACTCAAGATATGCAGAAACCCGGCGCAGAAGTTCACGTGCCGGCGTCACTTCCGACAAACTTGAAAAGTCTTGAAGATCAGAAAACAGGATCGTCATATAACGACTCTCACCGCCAATCTCGATAGGACGACCTGATTTCAACAGCCCTCCGACAAGATCACGCGGCACATAGGCAACAAACGCGTTAAGCGTTACCTTCAGCCTGTTGATTGCGTCTGCAAGAATGCCAAGCTCCTCTATTCGGGTTTGCAAACGGTGAGCTCCGCTTGAATTATTAAATTCAAGTAATTGCCGCAATTCGAAGACCAAGCCCTCGACAGGTTTCGAAATCAAAACCTTGACCACGTAATAAAAAATGATTAGCAGGATTATTGCCAGTCCGGCACCGAACACCAGTAACCTGTGATTGGCAGCCTCCATCTCTTCCAAAAAATCTTCCAACGGCGCGACGGAAAGAATTTCCCATTGCTGGTTGAATTTATTTGGAAAGGGGGAAAACTGGGCCAGATATTTCTTGGAATTCTCACCTGACACGAATTCAAACGGCTTATTGGCAGCGCGACTCCGCTCTGAGGCAGCGATATTCACAGCCGGATCGGCGTAATCGGGGAGGCTGCGCGAAGCCACAGCACCGTCCTTCTCATAAAAAATCTTCTCGAAATCCGTACCAATGATTATCTTTCCAGAGACATCAACAACAAACGTCTGACTGTTTTTACTAATTTTATTGGATTGAAAAAAATTTGATATCGTACGAATTTCGAAAGATTCACCGATCATGCCCAGCAGTTTATTTTTTAAGACCACGGGTGTCGTCAGTGTCAACGTATATTGTTTTGTACTGTTCGCGATATACGGTGGATCTATCTGGGTAAAATCACCGCCCGGATCTGTCTCCATACTTCTTTCGATGTTTTTATAGAACGGGCGCTGCCTCGGGTCATATTTATTTTTCAGATCAAAAGAATCAATGAGCTGATTCGCGGGTCCGTAGAAAGAATACCGGGAAACTATATCTGCAGCTGATTCGTGCGACCGCACAACATTCCACTTGTTGTATGCGGCACCCACGGGTGCCACACGGCCCGCGACTATCATGCCGGGGCGCGTGTTCTGAACCTGCATGTAATCGCCGCTTGCCGATGCTATAAAAATAGAGATGAGATCCTTTTGATTTTGCAGATGCAACAATAATGTTTCCGCGAATTTCTGGCTCGTAAAATATCCAGGACTATCAGAAATTTGTTTTCTTATTATTTTTAAAGAGTTGCCGATGGGGTTTAGCAAAACCTCCAGCTTGAAACCGATCTCATTGTTATGCTTCGAAATATATTTCAGGGCATTTTCTTTATAAACATTAGAGCTCGCCAGATATGAATAGGCGAAAAATCCCCAATAAGACAGGCCGATAATACTAAACACCAAAAGACTCATTCCAGTCCTTAAGCTGAAACTAAAACGGTGTTTTTTCATTTTTAACGGGTCCGATGAAAAAATTGCTTAATTTGGCTTCGAAAAAATATGGACTCGATACGTTGAACACGTCATTGCCGTGTAACCGCTCGACCCACCATCGATTCGTGCTGGAACGTTGTCGCGCTCTGCCGGATACAGTGCCATCGCAAGCGGGGTTGAAGAGCTCTGCTTACCCTGAGCATAATTTCTGCCGGCGATCCTCCGCCATTCCTTGAGATATCAAGCCGGCGCGCTACCATGCTCAGGCCTCAAGGTCGTAGTGGTTTAACGCAGACCATCGACACTGCCGCACAACTTCCAATCACCGTCACTGCAGTCCGCCCCATGGCGCATATCGGATCAACTGCAACGAATAAAATAAACGCCGCCTCAAACGGCAAACCGAGATAGCTGCAAGCGTTACCAATCATGGTGATGGTAAGAATTCCCGCCATCCCGGTGGATGCAAAACCCGACAGCACGGAAAACAACATGACCACAATCAGGTCTGATCCGCTCAGCGCACGCTCGTAAATAGCGGCTGTAAACAGGGTCGCGCAAACAAAGTAGGCGATAGCCCCTGCGCGGAACAAAAGAACCGAGAGCGGCACGAGAAGCTCTACTTGAGCCCGCTTAAAAGCCAGCCTGCCCGCCAGACCATCGATCATCACCGGCATACAAGATGCGCTGTTGTTGGTCCCAACGCCAAGTGCGAATGGTTCACGCATAGTGTCAAGCGCAATAGCAAAAGAAGTATTGGCCCTCCGGGCAAGCACCAGCACCGCCAGTCCCAGCAATACTGCGCACACGACGAGATAGGCGCCGACAAAGCCAAGCATGGTCTTTATAGGTCCAACACCGCTATCCGCCACTTGCGCAGCAATCATACACACAAGCACCACAGGCACCGGCAAACTGATCCAACGGGTTAGTAACTGGCAGGCGCAATAGATGGTCTCAAGTGTCTGCGCAAGTCCATCGGATATCTTCCCGGGCACCTGACCGACTGCAACGCCGAACAAAAGTGCGAATACCAATGCCTTTAGCGTTTCACCACTCGCCAGTGCGGCAAATATATTGGACGGCACCAGCGACGCCACTACCGCATGGATAGCTGATGGTTTCGGTTTTTCAACCTCTCCGTGCAGGCTCATTTCGAGATGACTGTTTTCGACTGAGGCGCCGACGATATTACCAAGCGCAGCCCTCGCCTCAGGCAACATATCCACACCAGGGCGCATGATCTGGTGGCCGATCCCGGCAACCAGTGCCGCCACCATAGACATCGTCAAAATGACCACCGCCGTGCGCCCCAATATCTTTCCAACCTCGCCGTCGCGAAATAATTTTTGCAGACTGAAAATCACTGCTGAAAACATGAAGGGCAGAATAATCATCTTAAGAAGATCGACGTAGATAATTCCTACCATGTCCAGATTTTTTGCAAGGCCCGGATCAATTGTTCCAAGGCCAAATCCCAGCGCAATACAAGCGAAAATCGTCCACGGGCTTGTCGCAGCACGCTGGAGACGCTGCAGCATAGGGATTTTTATCACCGCTGGAATTTCATTTTATTACCGCGATTCTTTTCAGCAATTTCTCGACCGTCGGCTGTTCTGTTTGGTTGGCGACGATTTCATTAATCAGGGAGCGCAAGACCAGATCCCGAGTACCGACGACCACACATAGCATCGACGCGAGGTCAGTAAAACTGACCGTGCGCATAGTCAACGCCAGTTGGGGATCGGCAGCCATTACCATTCGGACCTCGATACCATCCCGGTAGGCAGCGACGACCTTGCCTTCCCGCGCCGCCTGTACCGCTTTGGCCCAGGTTGGGAAGGGAACTACCGTTGCGTTGACGAAATTACGCCGCGCGAATTCCTCCCACGCCGATCCTGCCAGCACACCGATGGTGCCGTTGAAGTTCCGCACAGCCTGTGCAACGGTCTGATCCCGCGCCATGCCGGCAAAAGCCAGTCGATTGATCAGCAAAGAATGTTCAAGACGCATGTAGGGGTCAGAAAAGAGCACCGACTCGGCACGTTTTAGAGTGCGCGCCAGTTTGCTGACTCCGACATCGGCCTGTCCGATCGCCACTTTCTGCGCAACTTCATCATAGGTTTTTGCGCTGCGGTCGAACTGTAAAGGCACCTTTAGTTGGTCACCGATGCGCTGCACAAGTTCGATATCAAACCCGACCAACACACCGTCCTTCTCATAAGAAAATGGTGGCGTGTCTTTTTCGTGAAGTGCGACGATTAAAACTCCGCGATTAATGATGCGCGCCAGTTCGGCAGCAACCAAACGGCCATCCGCCACCTTCACCAAGGTGGACTGTGCAAAAACCGCGGACGCCGACCAGCACAGCAGTAGCACATACGCCGCAGCCGCACGGCCACACCTGAGGCCTAGCCAAGCGGCATTATTTCCTGCACGCCGCACCATCTCAGACACTGCCAGCGAGACTGTGGGCCGGCGCGAAATCGACCAGCCGTAGCAACTCTGGCACAGCGAATTTGGCAATCACCGGGGAGGTCAATTTATGCATGTCTACCACCGAGGCCCCGGGGGGAATACCAACTCGTGGCGACATTGCAATCAGCTCCCCTGTATCGAGACCGGCATCAACCCGATGCAGCGCTGCAGTTGAATGATCGTATCCGTCCCGGATCAACGCCTGAAAAGGGTTCGGGCCGGCATATTTGGAGGGCCAGCCGTCCTCGACGCAAGGGTGAATATTGAAAAATCCGAATCGCGGAAAATTGAAGAGTCTGGCGTCTATGCGCTGCCCAAAAGTTGCCGAAATGCACAAATGCGGGCGCCATACCTGCTCGTACATTGAATAAAACAGCTCGGTTTTTACGCGGCCTTTGTAAACAGCAAGACCGTGCATTTCCGCTTTTTGCCCGACCATCGTCGCCTCCTCGGGGCGATGGGGATACTGCCATACGCGCTTTTCGCGGCTTATAAACCCCTGCGTGACATCATCGGTCGCCACCCCGACCACGCAGAATCGCTCGCGCAGGGGGCCATTCAGCAATTCAGTCAGCAGGTAATAACCGCGATAGAAGCTGCCAAACAGGGCGATTCTGATTTTTGTTTCGATCATGGATTACACGTCCTGGCGTTAACAGCACTCAGTAAAAATCCCCGAAGATCTGCAACAAGCGGATCACCGACCCCTGATGCCATCAGCGACTTTCGATGCAGCCAAAAGCCGCAATAAGTATGCGACTTTGTGCGGCGGCGTGCAAACAAGCGGGCACTCCCTTCCGCCTGCGCTGCAGTTGCTGGTCTTTGGTGCGTGGTTTGCTGCGAATTTCGTAGTCGTCGATATCGACGCTTTCGCTAAATGCCGTGGAGAATACGAAACCCATGGTCAACACGCAAACAATCATGCGGCCGCTGCGCGGCAGCGGATTGTTGCCATGTTTGGTTTGTACGGCCTCAAACGCCCCTTTGCTTTCTTCATTGCAGTCTCCTGACAACGCCGCACGGATCGCCGCGCGGCTAGGCGTGGGCACAGTATGGGGTCGGCGCCTTCGGCGACACTTGCGGCAAAGCCGGGCCTAATAAACGCGGTTGAGCGGCGGCTGGCCGTCGGCGACCACCCGTTTGACGTTGTCGCAGGCGACCTGGAATAAAAACGTCGAGGCCTGACGGGTGACGCCGGCGATGTGCGGGGTGAGCAGCAGGCGCTCGGCCGCCGCAGCAGGCGCGGTGAGCAGTGGATTGTCAGCGGCGGGCGGTTCAGTGGAAAAGACATCGACCGCCGCGGCACCCAGTTTGCCGGCGGCGAGTTGTGCCACCAGCGCGGCTTCATCAACGACGCCGCCGCGCGACGCATTGACGAGGATCGCGTCGGCTTTCATCAGGGCAAGGCGTTTTGCATCGAGCAGGTTTTGCGTGGCCGGCAGCAGCGGCACGTGCAGGGTCACAACATCGCAGGTCTGGAGCAATGCGTCGAGGGTGAGCGATCGGGCGTTGATGGCGGCGAGGGCGGCCGCGTCGCGCGGCGCCGGATCGAAATAGACTAGCTGCGCGCCGGCACGATGAAAGGCCTGTGCCACGGCGGTGCCGACGATGCCCGCGCCGACCACGCCCACCAGCAGGCCCTGCAGGCCGGCGAGATTGTCGGCGACCATGCGCGCGCGAAACGCCGCATAGTTGCCGGCTTTGATCTCGCGGTCACTCCAGGCGAAGCGTCGTGACAGCGTGGCGGCGGTGGTGACTGCGTATTCGGACACCGCGGCATTGCTGCCGCCAGGCACGTTGGCCACCGTAATGCCCAAGGCCTTCATGGCAGCGGCGTCGAGCCGGTCAACGCCGGCGCCGGTGATTTGCACAAATTTCACTGTGCTGTTTTCAAACAAGGCCGCCGGCAGTTTCGGCCCGACCGCGGGGATCAGCATGGCGCGTGCCGAGGCCATCAGCGCCGGCAGATCGGCGGCGTCGGGCGCGCGGTAGGCGATCTTCAGTTCTGGCGGCGGGGTAACGCCGGCACGTGTGAAATCGATTTCAGGACGCAGACAGATGACATCGTATGACATGAATACTCCTCGGCGGATGGGGCGCGGCGACGGTGGCCGTTCAAACGATTTGCTCAAATAACAGCGGGCATGGGGGGCTGCAGCCCCGTGCGTAAAACGGTAATGCCGGCGACGTTTAGCGTGCCGCCACGTCCTGCGTGCGTTTGGCGATTTCAGCCACCGGGAAAAAACACAGCAGCATCAGCGGTTCCGTGCCGGTGTTGCGCGTCACGTGTTTTTCGCCCGGTGTGACTAGCAGCGTGTCACCGGCTTTGACCGGATAGTTGCCGCTGTCGGCCTCCATGCAGCCCTCGCCAGACATGACGAAGATGCATTCCTCAAAGCCATTGTGCAGATGCGGACCGCGCAACTTTTCGCCGGGTTGCGGCACCGGAATTTCAACCAGGCGCAGCGTCACCGCCTGCGAACCTTTTTCGCCAGAGACGATTTCCAGCGATTTGCGGCCGGCAAGCCCGAGTTGTTTTGCCTGCGCTTGTGTGAGGACTTGAGTCATTAGTTGCCCACCTTTAGATGTTTGATTTCAGCGGTGCCGCCTTGCGCCTCGTCGAGCAGTTTGAAAATTTCCGTTGCCTCTTTGGCGATCGCATCGGCGATGTCGTTGAGCATCTTTTGCGCCTTGTCGATGGTGGCGTGTTCGGGCGCACCATACCAGCCGGTCGGGCAGATGGTGCGGATGTCGGTCAACACCGGTTGATAGCTGCGCGTACGGCGCAGCCGGTCCCATTTGCGGCCGTGGTTGTGATCCGACGAATAGTCAATGCGGTCGAGATGCACGAGGTCGGGGCGGCAGGCGAGCACGGCGAGTGCCTCGATTTCGCCACCGTGGGTGAGGCCGCCGCAGTCGTGGCCGTAGAGTTCGGCGGCGACGTAGCAGGCCTGCACCGTCAGCACGCTCATGCCGTGTTCGCGATGCAGCGCTTCGGCGGCGATCGCCAGTGACGGAATATTGCCCTCGTGCCAGTTGATCAGCAGCAGGTATTTGGCGCCGTGTTTGGCGGTCGACACGCAGGTTTCAACAACCACGCGCTGATAGGTGTCGGGCGACAGCGTGATGGTGCCCGCGAATGGCATGTGCATCGGCGTCACACCAAACGGCGTCGACGGCAGCAACAGACCGTCCATGCGTTCGGCGACGGCATGGCCGATGACCTGACTGGCGTAGATGTCGGTGCCGGTCGGCAGGTGCGGGCCGTGCTGTTCGACACTGCCGGCGGGCAGGATGACGAGCGGATTGTGTTTGAGCTGTTGGGCGATCTCGGGTTGCGTGAGATCGATGAAGTGACGGGTCGGTAGCATGGGGCGTTCCTTAAATTCTGGCTTTGTGTTCGGCGATGATGTCGGCAATTTTCACCGCCTGGCCGTTGTGTTCCAGCGAACGCAGCGCCGCGTAGACCACCGCCAGCGCGACGTTGCCGTTGTCGGCCGAGAGTTCAGCTGGTTTGTTGGCGGCGATGCTGTCGGCGAACATTTCGAGTTCGGCGCGGAACATGTCGCTCTTCGCGATGGTCAGTTTTTCGCGCTTGGCGTAACCGTCTTTACCGCGCTGGATATAGAGGATAGCCGATTCGTGGATCTTGTCGGGTGTGTCCCAGGTGCCAAAGTCGATTTCGAAGTGCATGAGGCCCTTGGAACCAAACACGCGCACGCAATAGATGCCCGGCGAGGTCCAGCAAGAGCCCACATAAGCCACCTTGCCGTCGGCGAATTTCAAGAGCGTCATCGACTGGTCATCGACCTCGGCGCCGACTGGCGAGAGTTTCGATGACATGGCGCTGACTTCGGCGATTTCACCGCCCAGATAATGCACGACGTCGAACTGATGGATCGCCAGTTGCGAGAGCGGGCCGCCGGGCGCCTTGTCTTTGTACCAGCGCCAGGTCTGCGGTGTGAGTTCGAGCGCGCGCTCGTTGGAGAAGTTGGCTTCGATGAAGGCGACGCGGCCGAGTTCGCCGGCGTCAATACGTTTTTTGATTTCGCGCAGACCCGCCATCAGACGCGCACTGTGGCCGACGGTGACCGAGACGCCGTAGTCTTTTTCGAGGGCGGCGATCTTCAGGCCGTTTTCCAGCGTGTTGGCGATCGGCTTCTCGGTGTAGATGTGTTTTTTTGCTTTGGCGACTTCGAGGGCGACGGGCAGATGCTGTTCGTTCGGCACCGTGAGGATGCAGCCCTGAATCTTCGGGTCAGCCAGCATGGTCTCCATGCTGGCCACCGCCGGCACGCCGAATTCCTGCGCGAAGGCCGTGCGTTTTTCTTCGGAACGGCTGTAGGCGGCGACGATTTTGATCCGGTCGGATTGTTGGGCGGCGCGGGTGAGAACTTTGGCCCAGCGGCCGAGGCCGATGATGCCGACATTGACGGGCGTGCTCATGCGTGACTCCTCAGAAACGGTTTTCAGGTTGCAGCGGATGGGGGTTTCGTAATATCGTATTACGGTCATACAAAAGCGTCAAACGGAATCTCTGCTTATGGCCCTCCTCCCGCTCGACATCCAGCGCACCGCTGCACCCTTGCGCCAGCAGGTGCTTGAACGCGTGCGTGCGGCCATCATCGGCGGCCAGTTGGCGCCCGGGCAGCGCCTGATCGAACGTGAACTCACCGAAATGACCGGCGTCTCGCGTACTGTGGTGCGCGAGGTCTTGCGCCAGCTTGAGTCAGAGGGGCTGGTCGCCATCATCCCGCACAAGGGGCCGGTGGTGCGCGAACTGTCGGCCGGCGAGGCGCGCGATCTGTATACCATTCGCGGTGCGCTCGAAGGCATCGCCGCACGCCTGTTTGTCGAACACGCCAGTGCCGAACAGCAAAAAAAACTGGTGGCGGCGCTCGACGTCGTGGTCGAGGCCTATCGCGAAGGCGACGCGGAAAAGATACTGGTCACGAAAAACGATTTTTACGAAGTACTGTTCGAAGGCGCGGCCAGCGAAGTCCTGTCGGGTATGCTGGCAACGCTGCACGCGCGCATCTGGCGCTGGCGCGCACTGGGCTTGTCGCATCCGGCGCGCTCGGTGCGGCGTCCTGCGGAAAGCATTCGCGGTATGAAAGCCATCGTTGCCGCAGTCAAGCGCGGCGATGCGGATGCAGCGGAACAGATCACGCGCGATCAGGCCACGCAGGCCGCCGCCGAGGTACTGCGGCTAGTCGAGCACTCGACGCCGCAGCCGCTGGCTACTCGACTTTGATTTTCGCCGCCTTGATGGCCTGCCCGAAGCGGTCCCACTCCTCGCGGATGAAGCGGCCGAACTCGGCTGGCGTGCTGGTCACCGGGTCGGCTCCCTGGCGCTCGATCAGTTCGCGCGTATCGGGCTGGTTCATCACCTTGATCAGTGCCGCGTGAACCTTGCCGAGAATCGGCGCGGGGGTTGCGTGCGGCGCCAGCAGTCCTGCCCAGCCGGTGGACTGAAAGCCCGGCACACCCGCTTCGGCAACCGTCGGCACGTCGGGCAATTGGGGCGAACGTTTTTCGCCGCCAGTAGCCAGCACACGCAGGCGGCCGGACTTGATGAACGAGTAGACGGCGGGCAGCGGCGTGAGTGTGAACTGCGATTCGTTGGCGACCACCGCGGCAACCGATGCGCCGCCGCCCTTGTAGGGAATATGCACGACATCGATACCAGTCGGCAGCGCAAATTGCATACCGGCGAGATGGCTTTGCGAGCCGGCACCGGCAGACGCCATGTTGAGCTTGCCCGGCGCCGCCTTGGCGGCGGCAATGAATTCCCTGACGGTTTTTACCGGCATCGACGGATTTACCGTCAGCGCGTTCTGCGTGATCGCGTAGAGTGCGATTGGCGTGAGATCGCGAAACGGGTCGAACGACAGTTTTTTATAAAGCTGCGGAGAAATCACCTGAATGGCGGTAGCGGTGCCGAGGAGGGTGTAGCCGTCGGCTGCGGCATGCGACGCGATTTCGAGGCCAATCATGCCGCCGGCACCCGGCCGGTTGTCGACGACCACCTGTTGGCCGAGCACTTCGCCGAGTTTTACCGTCAGCACGCGCGCCATTGTGTCATTGGAGGCGCCGATGCCTTGCGGCACGACCATGCGGATCGGACGGTTCGGATAATCGGCAGCCGCTGCAGCGCTTGCCGCGGGTTGTATAGTCGCAGCCAGCAGAAGCAGCGGGACGGTCGATTGCAAGATAATTTGTATACGCCGCATAACTGTTTTTTCTTTCATGCAAACCGCGGTTGAATGCTGCTGCGAAAAATTTTTTATTGATCTACAAGGTTAACGCGGCCTCAAGACCGGAGCAAGAGGCTATCAATAGCACTCATCACAAGGATTCATAAACAGGAGAAGCAGTCATGGCACGCATCAGCTATATCGATCCGGCAAGTATAAAGGACCCGCTCGTTCAGAAGTGGCTCGACGAAGCCATCGCCGAAGGGCGGCCAGGCCCTGAAAATCAGGCCATTCGCGCGCATCAGCCCGATGTCATGCGCTCATTCACGCTGACACGCAAGACGCTGTTCGACAGCGGTGCGGGCGTACTTGAACACGAACTCAAGGAGCTTACACGTGCCTATATTGCCCATACGATTGAATGCGCTTACTGAAGCAACCAGGGCACCGCGCGGTCGGCGCGGGATGAGAACGACAGAATGTCCGAATTGATGAACTACGCCACATCGTCGCGCTTCACGCCGCGCGAAAAAATCGCGCTGCGCTACGCCGATGCCATCATGTACGATCCCGCGCAGGCCGATGATGCGATGTGGGCTGAATTGCACGCGGAGTTTTCGGAACCTGAACTGGTTGAGCTGGGCTACTGGATCGGCTTTACCTTTGGCGGCCAGCGCTGGCTGAAGACCTTGAGTGCCAAACAAGGTGAGTTCGCGGCCTCGCTGGCGGCGAAAACCCCATGATGCGATTGATCGCGCGTGGTGCCGCGCCGCGGCCATTGTGGTCATTGCGGCTATTGCGGCCCTTGCTACCATTGCTACCATTGCTACCATTGCTACCTTAGCGCCAACAGTCGACGGCGCGATGGCAAAACCGATGTGTAGGTTGATGTTGGTCACGCTGATGGCGCTGCTGCTGGCGGGTTGTGCCCTCACGCCGCGCGAATATCCCGAACTGGCGACGCCGCGTGCGCTGCCCATCGAGCGCTTGCAGGCGGCGCGACCGCTGCTCGCACTGGTGCTGGGGGCGGGTGGGTCGCGCGGTTTTGCGCACGTCGGTGTGATCAAGGCACTGGAGGCGGCCGGCCTGCAGGTGGATATTGTGGTCGGCAGCAGCTCGGGCGCGGTGGTGGCATCCCTTTATGCATCGGGCATGACGGCGGCGGCGATCGAGCAACACGCGCTGAAAATCGAAGACGGCGACCTGATTGACCCCACTCTTTTTGGACCCGGCCGCGTGCGCGGCGAGGCCTTGCAAAAGTACGTCAACCGCCTGCTCGGCAACCGTTCGATCGAGACCATGCCGCGGGCTTTTGCGGTGGTGGCGACCGCGCGTGAGGCAAAGCGTATGACGGTTTTTAACCGCGGCAATACGGGGCTTGCGGTGCGCGCCTCAGCGAGTATTCCGGATATCTTCTGGCCGGTATTGATTGCCGGGGTTGAATATGTCGACGGCGGTTTGAGCAGCCGCGTGCCAGTAGCGGTGGCGCGTCGCATGGGCGCTGATGTGGTGGTGGCGGTTGATGTGTCGTGGCGCGGCAGCGATGAGGTTGCGCAGGCCGATGTGCCCATCCGGCCTGATAACCCGCGCACCCGCACACTCGATTTTTCTGCGCGGCTGGAGAGTATCGCCGCCGGCGAGGTGGCGGCGCGTGCGGCGCTGCCGCTGCTGCGCGAGCGTCTGGCGGAGGCGGCCAGAGCGCGTGTCTCGCTGGCGCCGCGCTGACCGCTCAGGGGTCGAATCAGGGATCGAGTTTGAGGCCGCTTTTTTTCACTACGCCGGTCCAGCGCGCGAGGTCGGTGCGAATATAGTTGCCGAGTTCCTCAGGGGTGCCCGGCACGACGTCGCTGCCGAGTCCCGTCATGAAATCGCGGATGGCCGGTTGGGCCAGAACGCGGTGGATGGCGGCGTTGAGTTTGTTGATGACCTCCGGCGGCGTGCCGGCCGGGGCGACCAGGCCCGTGAAGCCGCTGGCCTCAAAGCCGCTCACACCGGCTTCATCGAAGGTCGGCGTGTCGGGCAGTTGCGGCGAGCGTTTGGCGCGGCTGGTCACCGCCAGCGCGCGGACCTTGCCGCTACGCACATAACTGATCGCCGACATCACCTGATCCACATGCAGGTCGACCTGTCCGCCCATCAGTTCGATCATGGCCGGCGCGCTGCCCTTGTACGGAATATGCGTAAAGCGCGTGCCGGTGCTGAGCTGTATAAGTTCGCCGACCATGTGGTTGGAGCTACCCACCCCGGACGAGGCGATGGTGATGCGTGTGGGTTGGCGACGTGCCAATGTCAGCAGCTCAGCAACATTTTTTGCCGGCAGCGCGGGATGCGCGACGAGCACATAGGCTTTTTGTTCAACCATGCTGATGGCCGCAAAATCACGCACCGGATGGTAGGCTAGATTGCCATACAGACTGGGCGCGACGCTGAGCGTGCTGCTCGAACCGAGCAGGATGGTGTAGCCGTCGGCGGTCGCGCGCGCGACGCTCGCCGCTCCCACCGAACCGCCGGCACCGCTGCGGTTTTCAACCACCACCGGTTGTTTGAGAATTTCTGCGAGTGGTGGCGCAATCGCGCGCGCTGGAATGTCGACGCCGCCACCCGGCGGGAAGGGCACCACCAGACGCAACGCCCGCTCAGGGTATTCGGCGTGTGCGCTGAACGGCAATGCCAGCAGTGCCAGTGCAAAAAGGGAGTTGTGCATGCGATGAGGCTGCCGGCTACGGTCGTGGGTCAGCCGCGGCGTGGCATTAACGAGCGGGCTTACGACTTGTTGCTTGCTCTTGGCTGCGTTCACGCACCTAGCTTGTCGCACGATTTATTTCCTCTTTTGTTGTTCGCGGTATTCCTGTAGCGCGCTTTCGGTGGCGGCGCGTTTGTCGAGAAAATCCTGCCGGCTTGCCGGTGTGCCGCTTTCCAGAAAATCGGCCAGCGCAGCGGTCATGGCGCGCCGCGCCTGCGCGTAGCGCAGCAAAATATCGTAATCCTTGCGCAGCGGCGCGCCAGCATCGAGTTCGACCGCTAACAAACGTGTAATCGTGGCATCCCAGGCCGGCAGCAGATCGGCGCGCAGCTCGCGCATGATGGTCTTGTCGTCGGGGGCGGCGTCGCGCGCGCGTTTAACCAGCGCTTCGAAGGTGTTGCCGAGATTCTTTTCGTCGACGGCAAATGCATCAATCGCTTTTTGCAGCGCGAGGGCCTGACGGTAGACACGCGAGGTATCCGGCACAAAATGCACGGCCGCAGCAAAGGCGCTGGCGGCAATCAGCACCGCCAGCGCGATGCGCCCCGCGTGGCCTTTGTTGCGGGCGTTTTTTTCCAGCGGCCGCGCGCCGATCAGGCCGATCAAAAAGCCAGCCGCCAGTCCGCCCAGGTGCGCGGCGTTGTCAACGCCGGCGGCGGCAAAGCCATAGCACAGCGAAAAGGTGACGAAGATCGAGGTGCTGATGCGTAGCCGGTTGAGCATTGATTCCGGGATCGAGCCGCGCTGACGGATGGTGAAGGCGAGCAGCGCGCCAAACACGCCGAACACCGCGCCGGAGGCACCGACACTCACCACCTCGTTATGCCAGAGCATGCTGGCGAGGCTGCCGCAGAGGCCTGCGAACAGATAGATCAACACGAACCACGCATTGCCAAACAGGCGCTCGGTGAGGCGGCCACAATCCCACAGCGCCCACATATTGAAGCCCAGGTGCAGGATGCCGGCGTGCACGAAGAGGCAGCTTGCCAGCCGCCACCACTCGCCGCCGCTGGTTAACGGGCCGAAGTTGGCACCGAAACGCAGGTAATCATCAGGGCGGCCGCCGAGGACAGCAACGCCATCGGCGATCATCCAGACAAACACAACAATGTTCAGCGCCACCAGCAGCGGCGTCAAGAACGCGCGCGGCGTGGTCGCATACAGCCGGTAGGCAAAGCCAACTTCCGGCAGTTGATTCTGTGCGTCGTCCTTGAACATGCCGGCATTATGCCCTGTGGGTAAAGCCGTCCCCAAGCGTTGCAATATTGCGCCTGTAGTCAGGTCGTGGTCATGGGCAGGGCGCGTTGACGTGGAATGTTCTCGCGCCGCCAGTGCGGGATGGCCCACGCCCAGAGTTCTGCAATGGAGCCCACGGCCGCTGGTTGTTGGCCCAGCCTCTGCAGTGCCGAGGTCAGCGCGGGCAGTGCCTGCGCGCGGTCGATCGCCGCTGCCTGCGTCTGCTTGCTGAGTTTTTCGCCGGCCGCATTGACGGCGACCGGCACGTGCAGATAATGCGGCGTTGGCAGGTCGAGTCGCTGCTGCAAATAAATCTGTCGCGGTGTTGAATCGAGCAGATCGGCGCCGCGCACCACGTCGGTGACGCCCTGCGCGGCATCATCGACTACGACGGCAAGTTGATAGGCGTGTATCTGATCGGCGCGATAGAGAACGAAATCGCCGATGTCGCGCTCGAGGTCTTGCGTGACGCGGCCTTGCACCGCGTCGTCGAAGGCGATTTGTGCACCGTGGGTGTTGACGCGCCAGGCGCGCGCCGGTCTGTCGCCGATACCGGTGCGGCAGGTGCCGGGGTAGACCGGGCCTTCAATCCCGCGTAGCGCCGAGTCGGCGATTTCACGCCGGCTACAGGCGCAGGCATAGGCGAGGCCGCGTGCGCGCAGTTGGGCGAGTGCCGCGGCATAGACTTCGCTGCGCGCGCTTTGCGCCATGATTTCGCCGTCGGCGTGCATGCCGCAGGCGGCGAGCGTGGCGCGGATGTCCTCGCTGGCACCGGGCACGCTGCGCGGCGTGTCGAGGTCTTCGATGCGCAGCAGCCAGCGACCGCCGTGATGGCGGGCATCGGCGTAACTGGCCACTGCGGCGATCAGTGAACCGAAATGCAGCGGTCCGGTCGGTGAAGGCGCGAAGCGGCCGCAATAAGTGGGATTCATCTTTGCTAGTATAGCGACCCATAAAAACAAATTGCGATGGAGCAGGAATGAAGGTCAGTGCGGCGTTGCCACCGGCATCGGTGTGGTGATCAACGCGGCGAAGATCGAGCCGGGAGCCAATGTTATGGTGTTTGGCCCGGGCGGTATTGGCCTTAACGTGATGTCGGTGTTCATCGGTATCGTTGGCGCCGGGCAGGAAATCAAAACGCGGCCGTTTCAACGGGTGACCGGGCGTGTCTGGAAGGGCACCGCTTTCGGCGGCGTCAAGGGGCGTAGCGATGTGCCAAAAATTGCCGACTGGTATATGGACGGCAAAATCAATATCGATGATCTCATTACGCACAAACTCGCGCTGGCCGACATCAACCGCGGTTTTGAGTTGATGCATGCGGGCGAGTCGATCCGCAGCGTGGTGGAGTTCTGATGAGCTCTGACGAGGTGCTTGATTTCTGGTTCGGTGCAGCCGGCACGCCGGAGCACGGACAGCGCCGCGCGCTGTGGTTCCGCAAGGACGATGCTTTTGATGACCTCATCCGCACGCGCTTTCTGTCGCTCTATGCGCGCGCCGCCGCCGGAGATTTGAACGCCTGGCGCGAGGCGCCGCGCAGTCTGCTGGCATTGATCGTTGTGCTCGACCAGTTTTCACGCAATATTTTTCGCGGCCAGGCGCAGGCTTTTGCCACGGATGTGCAGGCGCTGGCGGCGGCGCTGCACATGCTGGCCTGCGCTTGGGATGTCAGCTTATCGCCGCTCGAGCGCTGTTTCGTCTATCTGCCTTTCGAGCACGCCGAAGATCTCGCCACACAGCAACGCGCAGTCGAATTGTTCGCTGCGCTCGACGGCGACACGCAGGTCGGCGATATGTCCGAATGGGCGCGCCGGCATCATGCGGTGATCGCGCGCTTCGGGCGCTTTCCGCATCGCAATGCCGTGCTCGATCGCGTTTCGACGCCGGCGGAGCTGGAGTTTCTGGCGCAACCCGGTTCGCGCTTCTGAATTCATGCCATTAAGCGTTGTATACGGCCGCCGCCGGTGGCGCAGCGGGTCGCGGTATTGCAAAATACGCCGCTCATGTCAGCCCTTCTGTGCACCGAACTGCCTTATCACGACAACAGCGCCGCGCTCTTCGAAGCCGTCGCCGATCGGCCGTGGGCGGTGTTTCTCGACAGCGGCAATCATGCGCTGACGCAGTCGCGCTACGACATCATCGCCGCCGAGCCCTATATCACGCTGGTGACGCGCGGCAATCTGACTGAAGTGCGCGGCGAAGGCAGCGAGCTCACGCGCGAGGATCCGTTTGTATTGTTACGCCGGCAGCTGGCGGTGGATCAGGCCGCCGCCTGTGATCTGCCCTTCTGCGGCGGCGCGCTCGGTTATTTTTCGTATGACCTCGGTCGGCGCTTCGAAACGCTGCCGGTGCACGCGCGCAACGAAGAGAAAATGCCGGAGATGGCCGTCGGCATCTACGACTGGGCGTTGGTGGTCGATCATCATGAGCGTCGCAGCTGGCTGGTGGGGCAGGGGCGTGACCCCGAAACCGACTGGAAATGGAACCGCCTGGTGGCGCAGTTTAGTGCGCCGGTGAAGGAGCGCGTACGCCAGCCCTTTCATATCACCGGCCCGCTGGCCTCCAATCTGACGCGTGAATCGTATGCGCGGCGGTTTCGCCGTGTGATTGATTTCATCGAGGCCGGTGATTGTTATCAGGTCAATCTGGCGCAGCGTTTTGCGGCGCCGGCGGCGGGTGATCCGTGGAGTGCTTATCAGGCGCTGCGCATTGTTAACCCCGCGCCGTACGCGGCTTATTTGCGCACACCTTACGGCACGGTACTGTCGGCCTCGCCGGAACGTTTTCTGCAGGTGCGCGAGGGCGTGGTGGAAACCAAGCCGATCAAGGGCACGCGGCCGCGCGCCGGGCACCCGCATCTCGATGCTCAACGTATTGCCGAATTGCAGGCGAGCGCCAAGGACCGTGCGGAGAACGTCATGATCGTTGATCTGCTGCGCAATGATTTGTCGAAGACCTGCGAGACCGGTTCGGTGCGTGTGCCGCGTCTGTTTGAAGTTGAAAGCTTCGCCACCGTGCATCATCTCGTCAGCACGGTGAGCGGCCGCCTGCGGCCAGAGTGTGATGCGCTTGATTTGTTGCGCGGTTGTTTTCCCGGCGGTTCGATCACTGGTGCGCCCAAGTTGCGCGCCATGCAGATCATCGAGGAGCTCGAACCGCAGCGTCGTGGCGTCTATTGCGGCGCCATCGGTTACCTCGGTTACGACGGCGCGATGGATCTGAATATCGCCATCCGCACGCTGGTGTATGCCGGCGGCCGCGTGCACTGCTGGGCCGGCGGCGGCATCGTCGCCGACTCCCGGCTCGAAGAGGAATACCAGGAAACCTTCGACAAGGCCGATGCCATGCTCAAGTTGTTGCAGCGCACCGCTTCGTCCCGACTCAACGCCTAAACGCCTAAGCGTTTAAACCCTTGAACTCAAAAACCGCTGACCGTCATTTTTTTGCAATATTACTTTGATATTCTTAAAAATATGAAATCAAAAGAAGCCGTCAGGGCGCTCGGCGCGCTGGCACAGGAAACCCGGCTGGCGATCTACCGCCTGCTGATCGAACACGGGCCGCAGGGCATGACCGCCGGCAACATCGCCACCGCGCTCGAGATCCTGCCGGCAACGCTGTCCTTTCATCTGAAAGAGTTGAGCGCCGCCGGCCTGCTCGAAGCGCGCACCGCGAGCCGCTTTATTTTTTATTCGGCGCGTTTTGACCGCATGAATGAATTGCTTGGGTTCCTGACCGCCAATTGCTGTGGTGGCAATCCGTGCACACCGGTAAGTGTGTGTGCGCCGGTGTCGTCGCCGGTGCGCGCGCAACGCACGGTCAAAGCAAAAGTTTGAAGCGCCCGGTGGTGCGGCGCCGGGTTTAATCAGTCTCTATCAACGCATGCAGTGACAAGTCATCGGGGAGGTTTGTAATGAAAGTAGGCATCAATGGCATGGGCCGTATTGGACGGGTGGCGCTGCGCGCCGCCATGGGCGCGGCCGAGCGTCCGCACGACGATCCGCGCGCTGGCAATCGTCTGCAGGTGGTTCATCTCAACGAACTCAAGGGCGGCGCGGCAGCCACTGCCCATTTGCTCGCCTTCGACAGCTTGCAGGGTAAATGGCGCGCCGATATTCGCGCCGAGGGCGAGGACGCCGTGTGTATCGCGGATCAGCGCCTGGGCTTTAGCGCCTTTGGCGATCCGGCGGAGATTCCCTGGGGGGAGCTCGGGGTGGATGTGGTGCTCGAATGCAGCGGTAAATTTGTCACACCGGAAACCTTGCAGGGCCATCTGGATCGCGGCGCGAAGCGTGTGGTGGTCGCGGCACCGGTGAAGAGTGGTGGTGTACTGAATATCGTTGTCGGTATCAATCATCATCTGTATACGCCGGCGCGCGACAGGATCGTTACCGCCGCATCCTGCACCACCAACTGCCTCGCACCGGTGGTCAAGGTGGTGCACGACAATTTCCGCATCCGGCATGGTCAGATCACGACCATCCACGCTCCGACCAACACCAACGTGGTGATCGACGCGCCGCACAAGGATCTGCGCCGCGCGCGCAGCGCCATGCTGAGCCTGGCGCCGACCACCACTGGCAGCGCCACGGCGATTGCGCTGATTTACCCGGAATTGAAGGGCAAGCTCAACGGCCATGCGGTGCGGGCACCGGTGCTCAACGCGTCGCTGACTGATTGCGTGTTTGAACTCGAGAAGCCCGCCACCGCCGAAGCAGTGAACGCGTTGTTTGAAACCGCGGCACAGGGGGAACTCGCCGGCATCCTCGGTTATGAAACGCGGCCGCTGGTGAGTGCCGATTATTCGCGTGACACCCGCAGTTCGATTATCGATGCGCCCTCCACGCTGGTGACCGATCACACGTTGCTCAAGGTTTATGCCTGGTACGACAATGAAATGGGCTACGCCTGCCGCATGGTGGATCTGGCTTGTCACGTGCGGGATACCGGGTTCTGAGATGGGCAGCGCCATACGCAATTACGCACTGGTCACCGCTTCCTATTGGGGCTTTACGCTGACTGACGGCGCGCTGCGCATGCTGGTGCTGCTGCATTTTTACAAACTAGGCTACTCGCCGTTCACGCTGGCGTTTCTCTTTCTGTTGTACGAGGCCGCCGGGGTGCCGGCGAATTTGATTGGCGGCTGGCTGGCCACCCGCTTTGGCATCTCGCGCATGTTGATCGCCGGCTTGCTGACACAGATCGCCGGCTTCGGCCTGTTGTCCATGCTTGATCCGGGCTGGTCGTCGAACGCTTCGGTGGCGTGGGTGGTGTTGTGTCAGGGCATCTGTGGCGTGGCGAAGGATCTGACCAAGACCGCCAGCAAATCCGCCATCAAGATTACCCATGCGGAAGCGCGGGATCAGGGTAACAGCCAGCTCTTCAAATGGGTGGCCTGGTTCACCGGCAGCAAGAATGCGATGAAGGGCATCGGCTTCTTTATCGGTGGCGTGCTGTTGCAAGTGCTCGGTTTTCAGTGGGCGCTGTGGGCGATGGCGGGCATGCTGTTGATCGTGCTCGCCGCGGTGGTGCTGAGCTTGCCGCCACTGATGGGGCAAAGCAAGGCGTCGAAATCGGTGCGCGAATTGTTTGCGAAGAACCGCGGCGTCAACCTACTGGCCGCCGCACGCGTCGTGCTGTTCGGTGCGCGCGATGTCTGGTTTGTCGTCGGTGTGCCGGTTTTTCTCTATGCCTCCGGCTGGACGTTCTCCATGGTCGGCACTTTTCTCGCCGCATGGACGATCGGCTATGGCGTGGTGCAGGCGTTGGCACCTCAGTTGGTGGCGCGCAGTGCCGATGGCTTGAGTCTTGAAGTGCCGGCGGCGCGCCGCTGGTCGGCGCTGCTGGCGATGATCCCCGCCGTGATGGCGCTCGCGGTGTGGCTCGAGGTGCCGGCGCTGCAGGTCTGGGTGATTGTTGGGCTCACCGTCTTTGGCTTCGCCTTTGCCGTGAACTCCTCGGTGCACAGCTATCTGGTGCTGGCCTATGCCGGCTCGGAAAAGGCGGCTGAAGACGTGGGCTTTTACTATGCCGCCAATGCGCTCGGTCGTTTCGGCGGAACCCTGTTGTCGGGTGTGCTCTATCAGTGGGGCGGCTTGCTGTTTGTGTTGTGCGGTTCGGCGCTCATGTTGTTGCTGTGCTGGCTGGCGACGCTGAGGCTGCCGCTGCAAACGGCGCCGGTGAGGGCATAATCGTCGCCGCTGTATTTGAAGGGCCGGCCTTCGATTTAACCTGACACGTGCGGAGTATTGAATGTCTGAGCAGAAGCCCGATGGTGTGCGCGAGGTGAACGCAGAAGGTGCAGCGCCGCCCGCCATCGGCTTCTGCGAACGCTATCTGAGCGTCTGGGTGTTGCTGTGCATCATCGCCGGCATCGCGCTGGGGCAAGGGCTGCCGGATTTTTTCAAGGCGGTTGGTGCGCTGGAAGTCGCACACGTCAACCTGCCGGTCGGTGCGCTGATCTGGGTGATGATTATTCCGATGCTGCTGAAGATCGACTTTGGCGCGCTCTCTCAGGTTGGCGCGCAATGGCGGGGCATTGCCGTGACGCTCTTCATCAACTGGGCGGTCAAGCCGTTTTCGATGGCGCTGCTGGGCTGGATCTTCATCCGTCAGCTATTTGCGCCTTATCTGCCGGCGGCGCAGATTGACAGCTATTTCGCCGGCCTGATCTTGCTGGCGGCCGCGCCGTGCACGGCGATGGTGTTCGTGTGGAGCCGGCTGACGCATGGCGACCCGTATTTCACCTTGAGCCAGGTCGCCCTCAACGACCTCATCATGGTGTTTGCGTTTGGACCGCTTGTGGCGCTACTGCTCGGGCTGGCGTCGATTACCGTGCCCTGGGAGACGCTGTTGATCTCGGTGCTGTTGTATATCGTCGTGCCGGTCATCGTCTCGCAACTCTGGCGGCGCCTTGTATTGCAGCGCGGTGGCGCAGAGGCGCTTGCCCGCTTGCTTTCCACCTTGAGCCCGTGGTCGCTGTTTTCCCTGCTCGCCATGCTGGTCTTGTTGTTTGGCTTTCAGGGCGCGGCCATCCTCAAGCAGCCGTTGGTGATTGCCATGCTGGCGCTGCCGATTCTGATTCAGGTGTATTTTAATGCGGCGCTTGCCTACTGGTTGAATCGGCGTTGCGGTGTCGCGCACAACGTGGCTTGTCCGTCGGCCTTGATCGGCGCGAGTAATTTTTTCGAGCTGGCGGTGGCCGTTGCTATCAGCCTGTTCGGCTTTGAGTCGGGCGCTGCGCTGGCGACGGTGGTGGGCGTGCTGATTGAAGTGCCGGTGATGCTGTCAGTAGTGGCGATCGTCAATCGATCGCGTCGCTGGTATGAGTTGAAGCCTGTCGGCTAGCGGCGCCGCGACGGTTTATGGGGGCGGCACAAAAACGGATCTGCACGGTTCGCACATTCTGAGAATTCCTCTGTTGTCGTGGTGCGTCTTCGGTAGCCTGTGCGTGGTTCTCACGCCCATGTATCGGTCAACGGTGTTCGCCTGGCATGCCTTGCGCTTTCTACTCCATGGGTTACCCCATTTAACTTTCTATTCACCTCTCCATTCACCTCTCCATTTGCAGCGCCGGTGCGATCAAGCAAAGCGCAGGGGCGTCGCGGCGAGGCACGGGTCGCGTGATATCATCGGCAACAGTACCACCGTGTCATTTGCAGCGCTGCGTTGCACCGGATAACGATGCCGGCGGGAGTGGATTGTTGAAGGTTGTTGAAAGATAGATGCCGTGACGGTTATCGCTGTTGAAGACGACAAAGTCCTGCGTTTTTTGCAGGTGCTGCTGGATCCCGCGACCTCTGCCGAGCGCCTCGCCGTGTTCGATGACTATGTGGCGCACGACATTAAACAAGACGACTGGTTTGCCGTCGCGCGCGTACGCGTGGCCGGGGTGTTCCCGAGCGACATCAGGCTGGTGAATTCCGCCGCAGCGCTGCACGCGGCGCTGCCGCAGGCGGCGGCCCTGGTGGTCGAGAGCATGCCAGTGGGTGCGGTCGAGCTGGCCCTCGCGCCGCATCTGCGCTTCATTCATAAATTTGGGACGCGCGCCGACAACATTGATTTGGCGGCCTGCGCGGCACGCGGCGTGGTGGTCAAGACTCAACGCCGCCGCACCAATGTCGCGGTGGCTGAACACACCATGGCGCTGATCCTCGCGCTGGCTAAACAACTGCATCGTCTGGCGGGGCGGGTCACGGTGGAAAGTCTGCAGCCGCTGGGTTACGCATACCGTCCATACGACACGCGTCACACGGGCGCGAATAATTACGGCCGGGTCGGTGGCTTGCGGGTAATCCGCGGCATGACACTGGGTCTCTTGGGCATGGGTGAGATTGCGCTCGAACTGTTGCCGATGGCGCGCGCTTTTGGTTTGAATATTCAATATCACCGCCGTCACCGTTTGTCGGCAACAGAAGAGACCGAACTTGGCATCCACTACTGCAGTCGCGAGGCTTTGTTCGAGAGCTCCGACATCTTGAGTGTGCATGTGCCGCTGGAAGCCGCCACCCGTGGCTTGGTCGGTGCCGATGAATTGGGCCGCATCAAACCGGGCGCATGGTTGATCAATACTTCGCGTGCCGCCATCGTTGACCATGATGCGCTGCTCGCTGCATTGCAATCGGGCCGCCTGGGGGCGGCTGCGGCCGATGTGCATTACGCCGAGCCGGTGGCGGCCGATGAGCCTTTGCTCGCTTTTGACAACTTTCTGATGACGCCGCATTTTGCCGGCGGACCGCGTCAGACACTGCTTGACGACATCGAGGAAATTGCCTTGAATATCCAGCAGGTGCTGGCGCTGCACAAATAAATAGTCGAACACACCCAAAAAAATACAAAAAACACGCAGGAGAAAAACGCCTCATGAATACCGTGCCCGCTGTAGCCAAAGCCGATCTGAAAAAATTCTTTAACCCTGCCAGCGTTGCCCTGGTCGGGGCGACCGACGATTTGAGCCGTTTCGCCGGCAAGGTGCTGATGCGCATGAGCGACTTCGGCTACAAGGGCAAAATCTATCCGGTCAATCCGCGCTTCAAGGGCCAGCAGATCCGCGGTCATGAATGTTATGGCAGCGTGCGCGATCTGCCGGAGGCGCCTGATCATGTTGGCGTGGTGGTGCCAGCCCAGCATGTGATGGGCATTTTGGAAGACTGTGCGGCGCGTGGTGCGAAGTTCGTGACCGTTTATACCGGCGGGTTTGCCGAGAGTGGCACGGCCGAGGGCAAGGCGCTGCAGGCCGAGGTGGTGGCGCTGGCGCGTCGTTCCGGCATGCGCATCATGGGCCCAAACTGCAACGGCATGATCAGCTTTGTTGATGCATTTGCGATGACGACCTCGGCGACCATCGCCGGTCCGCGCCAGCCGGCCGGTAACGTTGGCGTGGTGTCGCAAAGCGGTGGCGCCGGTCAGGTCAATGTGATGTGGCGTGCGCAGGATGCCGGGGTTGGTATCAGTTATCAGGTGAGCTGCGGCAATTCAGCCGATCTGAATATCATCGACTTCATTGAATTCATGCTCGACGATGCGGCCACCGATGTCATCATGGCACTGGTTGAACATATTCCCGACGGCCAGCGCTTTATGCAAACCGCGCGTCGCGCGGCGGCGTTGGGCAAGCCCATCGTCATGGTCAAGCTCGGCCGCACCGAGGCCGGCGGTCATGCTGCCGCTTCGCACACCGGTGCGATGGCCGGGTCCGATGATGTGACTGATGCGGCGTTGAAACAATGCGGTGTGATCCGCGTCGATGATTGCAACGAACTCTACGAGATGGCGATGTTGTTGCGCGCCAAGCGCATCCCGCAGGGCCCGCGTATGGCGGCCACCACCATTTCGGGCGGCAACGGCGTGTTGCTGGTGGATCACGGTGCGGCCCATGGTTTGAGCTGGCCCGAATTCAGCCCGCAGACGCGCGCGACGCTGGCGAGTTTTCTGCCGAAGATGGCGACCACCGCCAATCCAGTCGATGTCAGCAATGCGCTGATCGGCAAAGCGGATCTGTTCCGCCGCTGTGTGGAAACGATTGCCGCCGATGAAAATGTTGATATGGTGATTCCGACCTACACGATGACGCCGCGCGCCGATCTCGAAGCGGCGGTCGAGGCGTGGCAAGCCACTACCAAGCCGATGGCAATGTTGTGGATCGGTAAATGCAACGATCAAGCCGGGTTCACACAGTTGACGGTTGCTGCCACCGGCATGCCGGTGTTCCGCAATACGCTGGCCTGCGTGAAGGCAGTCAAGGCGGCGGTCAACTACGGCCAATTCAGTGCCGCCAATGCCAAGCGTGCCGAGCTGGTGCGGCCGGCCGGCATCGACGTCGAGGCGGCGCGCGCGCTGGTCACCAACGCCGAAGGCACGATGACCGAACGCGCCAGCAAACAGGTGCTGGCCGCCTATGGCTTCCCGGTGACGCGCGAAACCCTCGCCAAAGAGGCCGCTGACGCCGTGCGTATCGCCACTGAGATCGGCGGCGAGGTGGCGCTGAAAATTGAAGCGGCCGAGATCCCGCACAAAACCGAAGCCGGCGCGATCCGCCTGCACGTCAAAGGTAATGCGGTGGTGCGCGAAGCCTTCAACGCGGTGATGGGTGCGGCGCGGCGCTACAAGCCCGACGCTGTGCTCGACGGCGTACTGGTGCAGGAGATGGCGCCGGCGGGACTTGAAATCATGCTTGGTCTGGTGACCGATCCGGTGTTTGGCCCGGTGGTGGTGGCGGGGCTTGGTGGTATCCACGTTGAAGTACTGCGCGATCTGGCGTACCGCGTCGCACCGATTGATCAGACCGAAGCGCGCGCCATGCTCGATGAATTGCGCGGCCGCAAACTGCTCGATGGCGTGCGCGGCACGGCGCCGCGTGACATCGACGCCTTGTGCGATCTGATCGTGCGCCTGTCATGGCTGGGCCATGATTTGTCGGATTGCATCGCCGAACTCGATGTCAATCCGGTGATCCTGCGCGAACAGGGGGCTGGTGCCAAGGTGGTTGACGCGTTGGTGGTCGGACGCAAGAGCTGAGGCCGCATGATGACTGAAACAGCAAGCGGATTGTGCCGTGCGCATCGCGACGGCGTGTTGTGGCTGAGCTTTGACCGGCCGCGTGCCGGCAATGCGGTGAATGCCGACGTCGCGCAGGCGCTGGCCGATGCTTTGACGCAAGCGGCAAGCGATGCGGGGGTCGAAGCGGTGGTACTGACTGGTGCCGGCGAGAAGATTTTTTCAGCGGGCATCGACGTCAAGAATCCGGACAACCTGCCGCATGAGGCGTTGGCGGCGCGCCGCCGCGGTGCGGTTGAACATTGCCTCGAAGCCATCCTTGCGTTTGACAAGCCGCTGCTGGCGGCGGTCAACGGCTATGCGATTGGCCTCGGTTTCATGTTGGCGCTGTTGAGCGATCGCGTGATCGCAGCCGAAGGCGCGGTATTCTCGCTGCCGGAAATCGATATCAATATTCCAACCTTTCTTGGTATCTCGATGGTGACGCACGCCGGTGGCGCGGCGCTGGCGAGCGATCTCGTTTTAAGCGGTCGTCGTATGAACGCGGTCGAGGCTATTGAGCGCGCCTTGATTGCCGAAGTCGTACCGGCAGCTGAGTTGGTGGCGACGGTGCAACAGGCGGCGTTGATGCTGGCGGCGAAACCAAAGGCAGCGTATGCCTTGAACAAGCAATGGATGAAGCGCGGGCTGCGTGAAGAGTTTGCCGCAGCCAATGCGCGTTCGGCATCGGTGCAGCAGATGTTGGCGAAGGGCGAATAGTAGTAGACAAGGAATTCAGTCGGGGGCACAGGCCTGTAATTCGGTAGGGTGCGCATCGCGCACGCGGATACGGTGTTGAATGGTGCGCAGTGCGCACCCTACGCGTTGGCGCTTTGCAGGTGCGCTGATTCGTAATTTGAAAGCTGGTTAAACGTCGATAGGAAGAGACCATGGAAACTCTGGCAATGGATGTGGAATTAAACGACGAACTGCGCGCCATGCGCGAGGCGGTGCGTAAATTTGTCTCGAAGGAGCTCGCGCCGTGGGCGCTGGAAATCGACAAGAGTGGTGAAATCCCGCAGGGCTGCATCGATGTGATGCAGAAGAACGGTTACTGCGGCATGCGCCTGCCGACCGAATACGGTGGCGGTGGCTTGAGCCTGTTTCAATATTGCATCGCGCTCGAAGAATTCAGCCGCCTGCATCGCGCTTTTACGATTGCCGCCAATTATTCGAGTGGCATGACGCCGATGGCGATCACGCGCCACGGCACGCCGGAACAGAAAGAAAAATTCCTGCGCGGTTTTGCCGCCGGCAAATTGAAATCCGGCTTTGCCCTGACCGAACCCGAAGGCGGTTCCGACGCGGCGGGCATGCGTACGCACGCCGAGAAGCGCGGCGACAAATGGATCTTGAACGGCCGCAAGCATTACATCAGCGGCGGCCATGTCGCCGACGTCATCATGGTGATGGCGGTGACCGATCCGGTGAAACGCGCACGCGGCGGCATTACGGCTTTCTTGCTTGAGAAAGGCATGCCCGGCTTTGAAGTGACGCGCGTCGATACGACGATTGCCACCGATGCGATCAAACTCGCCGAGCTGACCTTCACCGATTGCGAATTGCCGGAGTCGGCGGTGGTCGGTGAAGTCGGCTCCGGTTTCAAAGTGGCGATGAAATCGCTCAACGACGGGCGTTTGTCGGTGTCGTGCTCGTGCGTCGGTGCGGCGGAAAGCCTGCTCGACATGGCCACAGAACACGTCAAGGTGCGCAAGACCTTCGGCAAGTTGCTGGCCGAACGTCAGGCTATTCAGTGGATGCTGGTCGAGTCAGCCACCGACATCGCCGCCGGCCGCGCGCTGGCCTATGATGTGTTGCGTCGTCTCGAAGCGGGCAAGAACGTCGGCTCCGCCGGTAGCATGTGCAAGCTGTTTTGTTCCGAGATGGTCGGCCGCGTCGCTGATCGTGCGGTGCAGATCCACGGCGGCATGGGCGTGATCCGCGGCTTCCCGGTCGAGCGTTTCTATCGCGATGTGCGCCACTATCGCGTCGGTGAGGGCGCCTCGGAAATTCAGAAGATCGTCATCGCGCGCGATTTGCTGCGTGGTGTCGATATCGGCGATTAAAGCTTGAGCTTCAGAGTGCACAGAGATTGAATCCGCGTTTGACTGCGTAAACTTCAGCGATGGGGGCGATTCGACTGAACTGTGCTTGGTTGGCTTGCTCTCAGGCAAAGCCGGGCTGCGGGTAAATGAAGCGTCGTCGCCCCCCACCCCAAGCCTCCCCTGCGCGAAAAAACGCGTGGGGGAGGGGGCGATACGCAAGTCTGTAGTAAGCGTCTTACGCGGCTGTGTTTTTTTCTCTGTAATCGCGGTGGCGAATTAAAGGGTTCAACCTAATGACAAACTTAAAAGCAGCCATCGTCGGCATCGGCGAATCGCGTGTCGGCAGCGTGCCCGACCGTTCGGCGCTGCAACTGCAGGCGGATGCGGCGCAGGCGGCGTTGCATGATGCCGGTCTTAAAATGTCCGACATCGATGGCCTGTTGACGACGCCGGTGCGGGTTGAACACTGGAATATGCCCTGTGGTGTCGTCGCACATCATCTCGGCGTCAAGGCGAAATTTCTCTCGACCGTCGATCTGGCCGGGGCCTCCGGCTGCGGCATGATTCATCAGGCGGCGATGGCGATCGCCTCGGGCCAGTGCAGCACCGTGTTATGCGTCGCCGGACAGAACCTGCTCTCGCACGGTTCGCGTGCCAAGGCCGTGAAGAGCATGGCCGAGGGCGGCAGCGCACATCCGCAGTTCGAAGTGCCCTACGGCCCGCTGGTGCCTTCGCTCTATGCGCTGGTGGCGCAACGCCATATGCATGAATACGGCACTACACCGGAACAACTCGCTGAAGTCGCGGTGACCATCCGCAAACACGCCAGCCTCAATCCGAACGCGCACAAGCGCGAGTTGATCACGGTCGACGATGTATTGAAATCGCGCATGATCACCTCGCCGCTGCACATCTTTGATTGCGCCATCGTCTCCGACGGTGCGGCGGCGTGCATCGTCACCAGCGCCGATCGTGCGCGCGATCTCAAAGCGCGGCCGGTGCATTTGCTCGGCCAGGGTTATGGCCTGCGTCACAGCCACATCGGTGACACCGAACTGACGACCACCGGAGCGGTCGATGCGGGGCGTGATGCCTTCCGCACGGCCGGCCTCACACCGGCCGACGTTGACGTGGCACAGATTTACGATTGCTTCACCATTACCGTGATCGTCGAGCTTGAAGATCTGGGCTTTTGCAAAAAGGGCGAGGGCGGGGCGTTTGTCGAGAACGGTCGCATCGGACTTGGCGGCGCCTTGCCGATCACCACGCATGGCGGTTTGTTATCTGGCGGGCACCCTGGCCTCGGCGGTGGTTTTTTTCATGTCGTCGAAGCAGTGCGCCAGATCCGCGGCGAAGCCGGTGCACGTCAGGTCAAGGACGCCGAGGTTGCGCTGGTGCATGGCAATGGCGGCGTGATCAGCATCCATTGCACTTTGTTGCTCGGCATATAGGAGTCTGAGATGAGTGAAGTGATTGAACGTCCGCAGCCCACACCGGATGCCGCCACCGGTCCTTATTGGGCCGCCGCGCACGAAGGACGGCTCGTCATGCCGCGCTGCGACGACTGTGGCAAATACCATTTTTATCCGCACCCGCTGTGCCCGTTTTGCAGTTCTGCAAAACTGGTCTGGACACCGGTCAGCGGTCGCGCCAGCCTGTATTCGTTCACCGTCGTGCATCGCGCACCGAGCAAGGCGTTTGCCGGGGAGGTGCCTTATGTGGTGGCAGTGGTGCAGCTCGAAGAAGGTCCGCGGCTGATGAGCAATTTGCAGGGCTGTGCGCCGGCTGCGGCGCAGATCGGCATGCCGCTGCAAGTGGCGTTTCGCAAGCTCTCGGAGTCGGTTACACTGCCCGTGTTCGAGCCGCGATAATTTCGTGATAGCCGTGTTGCGCCCGCAGCTGCATGCATAAAAAGCAGCAACGGGCGTGCGTCTTTTCCTGGAGGAGAATCCAATGAAGCTATTGAACTTTTTGAAGTCCACAGTCCGCCGTGGCAGCGTCTGCGCGGGTGTTGCTGCAGTGTTAAGTTTGGGTGCGAGTGGCGCCTTGTATGCGGCCGAAGACGGTGCGTGGGTAGACCCGGCCTCGCGCAAGGTCGAATCGAAGAACATGAATCTGGTTGGCTACAGCGATCTGCAGGCGCGCAGTGCCTATCAGCCGTTGATCGTCAAACAGGGTGACAAGTTCATCGCTTATATCGGCCACCACGGCGGCAAGCACGTCAACCCGCTGAACGGCCAGACCGAGGACAACGGTACTTCGGTGATTGATGTCACCGATCCGAAAAAACCAAAATACCTGCATCATATCGTCGGTGAGTCGGGGCAGGGCGAGTCGGGCGGTGCGCAGATGGTGCGCGTGTGCGACGGCAAGACGCTGCCGAAAGGCGACCCGAGCAAGACCTATCTGCTGCGCACCTACGGCACTTCAGGGCATGAAATCTGGGACGTCTCCAATCCGGCGAAGCCCAGCCGCCTGATCACGCTGGTCAAGGGGCACAAGGATACGCACAAGAATGCCTGGGAATGCGACACCGGTATCGCCTATCTGGTGACCGATGGCCGAGTGGAAGGTTTCCGCAGCAAACGCATCACCAAGATTTTCGATTTGTCCGATCCGTTGAATCCGAAGTTCATCCGCAATTTCTCGCTGGTCGGCCAGGAGCCGGGTTCGAAAGGCAAGGTGCCTGAGGATCTGCACGGTGCGATTCCCCTCGGTAATCGCGTCTATTTCGGCTACGGCACGCTGCTCGGTGGTGTGATCCAGATCATTGATCGCGAGAAGCTGTTGAAGGGCGACCCGAATTCCAAGGACCCATACGCGCCGACGCCAGAAAACCTGCTCTATCCGCAAGTCAGCCGCGCCGATATGCAACCGACGGTGGGTGCGCACACCGCGCTGCCGATCCTCGGCATGGAAGTGCCGGACTTCGACAACTTCGTGCCGCAGTCCGAAGGCTTCCGCTCGGGGCGTCCGAAGACGCGTGACATGCTGCTAGTTTCGAACGAATCGACGCAGAACGAATGCCGCGAGGATTACCACATGGCGTTCATGCTCGACATCACCGACGAAACCAAGCCCTATGGTGTGTCGAACTTCCACATCGACGAGAAGGCCGGTAACTTCTGCAATCGCGGCGGCCGTTTTGGCGCGCATTCCTCGCATGAGAACATGACGCCGATTTATCATAAACGCCTCGCTTTCTTCGCCTGGTTCAACGGCGGCTTGCGCGTGGTTGATTACCGCAATCCGTACAAGATGACGGAAGTGGCCTATTACGTACCGGCGATCAATGAAAACACTGTCAAGCGTTGCATGAAGGTTAATGGTGTGGAGCGCTGCAAGATTGCGATCCAGTCGAACAATCCGGAAGTCGACGACCGCGGTTACATCTATGTGGTCGATCGTGCCGGCACCGGCATGCACATCCTTGAGTTGACGGGTGAGGCGCGCAAGATTGCGAATTTTCCGAAGTAATTGCATTTCATGAAATCCGGCGGGGGCGTAGCGCTCCCGCCGGATTTTTTTCGTCCACACATCGCGCACCGAGGTTAGATCATGAAAATGCAGCAACCCGTGGGTCCCATTGCCGTGCTGGTTTTACTGGCGCTCGCCTCGGCTGCTGATGCGCAAAGCTGGCCGTCGAAACCGATCCGCATTATTTCGCCTTATCCGCCAGCCGGGGCGAATGATCTGCTCGCGCGCATCATTGCGCCGAAACTCAGCGAACAACTCGGCCAACCCGTGGTGGTGGAAAACCGTGCCGGTGCCACCGGCAACATCGGCGCCGAGTTGGTGGCCAAGGCGCCGGCCGACGGTTATACGTTGCTGATGGGGCAGGCTGGCAATCTGACGATCAACATCAGCCTGATGGCGAAGATGCCGTTCGACCCGGTGCGCGATTTTTCACCAGTGACGCTGGTGGCCTCGACGCCCAATGTGCTGGTGGTGCATCCGTCACTTCCGGTACGCACGGTGAAGGATTTGATTGCGCTGGCGAAGGCGAAACCCGGGCAGATCAACTACGCCACTTCGGGCATTGGTAGCCCCGGCCATCTGGCCGCCGAGTTGCTGAACAAATCCGCCGGCATCCGGCTCGTGCACATTCCGTATAAGGGCGCGGCGCCGGCCTTGCTCGACGTGGTGGCCGGCAATGCGCATTTGTATTTCACCTCGGCCGTGTCGGCGCAGCCGTTCATACCCTCGGGCCGTCTGCGCATGGTGGCGGTGGCGAGTGCGAAGCGTTCGCCGTCGTTACCCGAAGTGCCGACGGTTGCCGAAGCCGGCTTCCCTGAGTTTGATGTGTCCTCGTGGTGGGGCGTGGTGGCGCCGGCCAGCACGCCGCGTGAAGTGGTGATGCGTTTGCAGGTGGAAATCCACCGCGTGATCGCGTTACCTGAGATCCGTACCAAGTTGGCCGAGCAGGGCTTGGATATCGCTACCAATACGCCCGAGCAATTCGCCGCCTACATCAAATCTGAAACCGCGAAGTGGGCCAAACTGATCCGCGAAGTCGGCGTTAAGCCGGAATAAGGCGGTCCGGCACGCGCGCAGCGCTGCGACGCCTGCGCCAGCGCTTCAGTGCCGATCTGAGGCGAGGGCGGGCAATCAGGGGGGGCGGGGGTGCTTTTCCGCCAGGTGAGGGCAAACGCTGACGCTGAGCCTGACGCTGAGCCTGACGCTGACGCTGACGCTGACGCTAACGTCTGCGTTGGTCCTGCGGCGGCGGGCCGTTTGCGCTGGCGCCAGCCCTCCAAAACCCCTGTGGTTTTGTGCTGAGCCTGTACAATAGCGCCTCTTTTTGCATCAACCCGGCTGCCCGCGCCCGCGGGTGTCGCAGGTCCTGGAGAATCGCCTTGAACGAAAAACTCAGTCACCACATCCGCCGTGGCGCTCTTCTATGGTTGTCGTTTGCCGTCGCCGCCGTGATTGCCGGGTGTAATGGCAAGGGGGCGCCGCCGGCGTTTCCGCCGCCGGACGTTAACGTGATCAAGGTAACGACCGAGGCGGTGACCGTGTTTGAGGAATACGTCGGTCAGACCGAGGCGGTTGATACGGTTGAAATCCGTGCGCGGATTTCCGGTTTGCTTGAAAAACAGTCCTTCGAGGATGGCGGACGGGTGGCCGCCGGCGCGGTCTTGTTTGTCATCGATCCGCAGCCCTATATCGCCGCACTCTCACAGGTGAAGGCCGCGTTGGCACTGGCCCAGGCCCAGCGTCTGAATTCGAAGCAGCAACTCGAACGCGTGCGTCCACTGGTCAAGGAGCGCGCTTTGAGTCAGCAGGATCTGGATACGGCGGTGGCGAAGGAAGCCATTGATGCCGCCACCGAGGAAGCCGCGCGGGCCCAGGTGCGTAGCGCCGAACTCAACCTCGAATACACCACCATCCGCGCGCCGCGCGACGGCGTGATCAGCAAGGCGCTGATCAAGTCGGGCGGTCTGGTCAATGCGTCGACCACGCTGCTGACGACCCTGTATTCGGTGAATCCGATTTATGTCAACTTCACCATTAGCGAATTGAAGTTGCTGGAGTTACAGCGCGAGCTCAACCGCAATCCGAATGACGGCTTGAGCCGACTGCCGCCGTTCCGGCTGCGTCTGGCTGACGGCAGCGAATACAAACTCTCCGGCAAGATCAATTTTGTCGATACCGCAGTCGATCCAAAAACCGGCACCTTGCAAGTGCGGGTGCAGGTGCCTAACCCGCAAAGCCTGCTGCGCGCCGGCCAGCTGGTGCGCGTGATCATGCCGTCGCTGACACCGAAGCAGGCCTTCCGCATTCCGCAGCAGGCGGTGCAGGAAATGCAGGGCAAGCGTTCGGTGCTGGTGGTCGACGCCGAGAACAAGGTGCAGTATCGCGAGGTCGCCGCCACCACGCGCAGCGGCAACGACTGGATCGTCGAGAGTGGTCTGACACCGGGTGAAATGATCGTGGTCGAAGGCACTGGCAAGGCGCGCCCCGGTGCGCCGGTCAAACCGACGGTAATCGAAGTCTCGCAGATCGGCGTGGCGAAGAATGACGGCAAGGGCGAGCCTAAAAGGGACGCGAAAGGCGACGCGAAAGGCGACGCGAAGGGGGACGCGAAAGGCGACGCGAAGGGCGAAGCGAAGGGCGACGCGAAGGGCGACGCGAAGGGCGACGCAAAAGTTGACGCAAAGGGCGACGCCAAGGGTGACGCGAAGTCCGGCGCCGGCAAGGCCGCAGAGCCAGCGAAAAACGCGGCGGGTAAATAATAATGTTCAATTTCTTTATTGACCGGCCGATTTTTTCGTCGGTCATCTCGCTGATCATTACGCTGGCCGGCGCGGTTGCAGCACTCGACTTGCCGATTACCCAGTATCCGCAGATCGTGCCGCCGCAGGTGCAGGTGGTGACGGCCTTGCCGGGGGCCAATGCCGCCGTCGTCACGCAGGCGATTGCCGCGCCGATCGAGCAGCAGGTGAACGGCGCGAAGAACATGATTTACATGGATTCGAAGAGCGCCAACGACGGCACTTATTCGTTGACCGTGACGTTTGAAGTTGGCAGCAATCAGGATCTTGGTGCGGTTGATGTGCAGAACCGCGTGGCGATCGCGCAAAGCCAGTTGCCGGCAGACGTGATTCGCAATGGCATCACCGTCCGTAAACAGTCGACCGACTTTCTGCAGGTGATTGCGCTGACCTCGCCGGACCGCCGTTACGACACGACATTTTTGAGTAACTATGCGCTGCTCAACTTGCAGGATGCGCTGGCGCGCGTCAAGGGTGTGGGCTTCGTGCGTTTGTTCGGCGCACGTGATTACAGTATGCGGATCTGGCTGGACCCCGAGAAGATGGCGCGTCTCGGTGTGAGTGCCGCCGATGTGCAGCGCGTGGTGCAGGAGCAGAACGTGGTGGCGCCGGCCGGTCGTATCGGCGTGCCGCCCGCACCGGCCGGCGTGCCGATGCAGTATTCGGTTACCGTGCAGGGCCGACTCACCGATGTCACGCAATACGAAAACATCATCATTAGCGCCGCGCCCAACGGGCAAATCGTGCGTCTGAAGGATGTTTCGCGCATTGAACTCGGTGGTGCTGATTACTCGATCACCGTGCAGGAGAACGGTGTGCCGGGCGTGTTCGTCGGCATCTTCCTGCAACCGGATGCGAATGCACTCGATACGGCGCGTGATGTCGAGGCGACCATGAAGTCGCTCGCGCAGCGTTTCCCGCCGGGCATGGTGTATTCGGTGCCCTACAGCACCACGCCGTTTGTCACCGAGTCGATGAAGGAAGTGGTTATCACCTTGTTCGAAGCCGTGCTGCTGGTGCTGCTGGTGGTGTTTCTGTTCCTGCAGTCGTGGCGTGCGACCCTGATTCCGATGCTGGTGGTGCCAGTGTCCTTGATCGGCACCTTCGCCGTCTTTACCGCGTTGGGCTTTACCATCAACACACTGACGCTGTTCGGACTGGTGCTGGCGATCGGTATCGTCGTCGATGATGCGATCGTCGTGGTGGAGGCGGTGCAGCACAAGCTCGACACCGAAAATCTTTCGCCGGTCGCGGCAACCAAGGCCGCGCTGGCCGAGGTCGGCGGCCCGGTGGTGGCGATTGCACTGGTGTTGTCGGCAGTGTTTGTTCCGGTGGCTTTTTTGGGCGGCTTGACCGGTGCGCTCTACAAACAATTCGCGCTCACGCTGGCCACCTCGGTGATTCTCTCGGCGGTGGCGGCGTTGACGCTGGCGCCGGCACTGTGCGCGCTGCTGTTGCGTCCAGCCAGTCATGACCGCCCGAGCGGTATGCTGGGGCGTTTCTTCGCCTGGTTTAACGGCCTGTTCGCGGCGTTCACCAGGGGTTATGTCGGCTCAACCGCGGTCTTGATCCGCCGCGCCGCGTTGGTCGCGCTGACCTTTGCCGTGCTATTGGTGGCGATCTACGGCTTGCTGAAAACGCGGCCGACCGCCCTCGTGCCGGACGAGGATCAGGGTTATATGTTTGCCGTTATCCAGCTGCCGCCCGCGGCATCGCTCGAACGCACCAATGCGGCGGTCGACCAATTTACCAAGATCGCCTTGGCCACCGAAGGGGTGGGCGGGATCGCTTCGCTGTCGGGATTTAACCTGCTGTCCGGCTTGTCAACCTCGTATAACGCCACGGCATTTATCCGCCTCAAGCCCTGGCACGCGCGTGGCCCCGATCAATCGGCGCCGGCAATTTTGCGCAAGTTGATGGGGGCGGCCAACGGTACCATCAAGGACGCCAATGTGCTGTTGTTCAACCCGCCGTCAATCCGCGGTCTGGGCACCGCTGGCGGCTTTGAGTTCATCTTGCAGGACCGTGCCGGTGGCGACGCCAAACAGTTCTCCCAGGTGTTGCAGAATTTCCTCGGCGAGGCGCGCAAGCGTCCTGAGCTGGGCTTTGTCTTTGCCAGTTACGACGACCGTATTCCGCAGATTGAATACGAAGTCGATCGCGACAAGGTGAAGAGCTACGGCATCGCGCTCTCCGATGTGTTCTTTACGCTGCAGACTTTCCTCGGCGGCTACTATCTTAACGACTTCAACCTGTTCGGCCGCACCTTCCGTGTGCAGGCGCAGGCCGAGGCGGCGGCACGCGCCTATCCGGATGACGTCAAGCGCTTCTATGTGCGTAACGCCGCCGGCAGCATGGTGCCGCTCTCTGCACTGGTTAAACCGAAGTCGATCAACGGCCCGGAATACTTCCAGCGCTACAACATTTATCGCGCGGCGACCATCAACGGCTCGGCCGCGCCCGGCTTTAGTTCCGGGCAGGCGGCGCAGGCGATGGAGGAGCTGGCGAAGTCGCTGCCCACGGGCTATGGCTTTGAATGGACCGGTGCGGTCTATCAGGAGAAAAAAACCGGCGGCCAGACGGCATTTATTTTTGCCCTCTCCTTGCTCTTCGTGTTTTTGGTGCTCGCTGCGCTGTATGAATCCTGGGCGATGCCGGTGGCGATTCTGCTGGTGATTCCATTCGGTGTGCTCGGCGCTTTTTCCGGTCTGGCCATGCGAGAGTTCGCCAACAACGTCTATGCGCAGATCGGTCTCATCATGCTGATCGGTCTGGCGGCGAAGAACGCCATTCTGATTGTTGAGTTTGCCAAGCTGGCGCGCGAGAGGGGCGAGTCCATCGTGCAGGCTGCGTTAAAGGGGGCGGAGCTGCGCCTGCGGCCGATCTTGATGACTTCCTTTGCGTTCATTCTGGGCACGGTGCCGCTGGCGATTGCCACCGGTGCGGGGGCTGGCGCGCGGCAGTCGCTGGGCACCACGGTGGTGTTTGGCATGCTGGCGGCGACCATGATCGGTATCTTCGTGATTCCGGTGTTTTATGTCGTCATCCAGCGGATCAGCGAACGCCGGCGGCCTTTCCGTAACGACGAGTCGCAGGCCTAGTATGAAACAGAACATGCGTAACCTGGTTGTCCTCGCAAGCGCCACGCTGCTCGGTGCCTGTGCCGTCGGCGGCGATTACACACGCCCGCCGCTGAACACGCCAGAGAGCTTCCGTGGCGCGCCTTTGGCCTCGGGTAAATCGCTGGCCGAGATGGCGTGGTGGGAGATTTATCAGGATCCGGCGCTCAACACGCTGTTGCGCGCGGCGCTGGAAAATAACTACGACGTGCGTATTGCGCTTGCCCGTATTGATGAGTTTCGTGCCGTCGCCGGGATTGCCGGTTACGGGTCGATTCCGACGCTGAACGCCACCGGCGGTGCGACGCGTTCGCGGATTACGGCGGTGGGGCCGACGCCCTTGCCGTCGACCGTGTTGCCGGTGCGCACAACACTCGGCGGCGAAATCAGCGCCTCTTATGAAATTGATTTCTGGCAGCGTATCGCTAGCATCAACGCGGCGGCACGCGCTGATCTGCTGGCTTCTGAATTCGCCAGCGACACCACCCGCATCAGCGTGCTGTCGAATGTGGCGACGACTTATTTTGCGTTGCGCGCCCTCGATCAGCAAACGGCGATTACGCAGAAGACGGTCGGCCTGCGCGAGGATTTTCTCAAGCTCACGCGTGCCCAGTTTGAGCGCGGCGTGGTGCCCGCACTCGATGTGAATCGCGCCGAGGCCAGTGTCGCCATCGCGCGCCTGCAGCTCACCGATTTGAATGCGCAGATTGTGCAGGCCGAAAACCTGTTGCAGATACTAACGGGCGCCATGCCGGGACCGGTGACGCGTGCTGCGGCTGATGTTGAAGGGCTGGCCCCGATACCGGATGTGCCGGTTGGGGTACCTTCGACGTTGCTGGAGCGGCGCCCCGATGTGCGTCAGGCCGAGAACACGCTGGTTGGTGCCAACGCACGACTCAAAGTGGTCAAGGCCTCATTGTTCCCGAGCATCTCGCTGACCGGTGCACTGGGTTCGCAAAGCCGCGAATTCGGCAATCTGTTTACCGGGCCGGCGCAAACATGGTCGTTCGGTCTAGGCTTGTTACAACCGATCCTGGATGCCAATCGCAACCGCTATCAGGTAGATATCTTTTCAGCACGCGAAGAGCAGGTGATACTGGGTTATCAGCGGACCGTGGCGCAAGCTTTTCGTGAAGTCGGCGATGCGCTGGCAGCGCGTGCCGGTTACGGCGAGGCATTGGGGCTGCAGAATCAACAGGTCGCAGCCTTGCGTGCAGCGCGCGAGCTGGTGGTCAAGCGCTATGCCGCGGGTTACTCATCCTACTTCGAGGTCATCGACGCCGACCGTGTATTGCTCGACGCCGAACTCGCACGCGTGCAGGTGTTACGCAACACCAATACCTCGCTGGTGCAGCTCTACAAGGCGCTGGGCGGCGGCTGGCAGCTCGTACACGGGGGTTAGCACTTGAAGCAGACCGATGCGGTGAGCGCTTGATGAATCGTCCCCACCAGCGGCTGATATAAGCGCCCAAACTCATGATCACCATCCGAAAATCCAACGAACGCGGACACGCCCATCACGGCTGGCTTGAGAGCCGGCATAGTTTTTCGTTTGCCGATTATCACGATCCGCAGCACACAGGTTTTGCCAGCTTGCGCGTGATCAATGAAGACATCGTGCAGCCCGGTATGGGCTTTGGCACGCACGGGCACCGTGACATGGAGATCATTACCTACATACTCGAGGGCGCACTCGCCCATCGCGACAGCATGGGCAATGGGTCGGTGATCCGCGCCGGTGACGTACAGCGTATGAGTGCCGGCCGCGGCGTGCAACACAGCGAATTCAATCACTCGCCCGACGCGTTGGTGCATTTTCTGCAAATCTGGATTCTTCCCGCAGCGCCCGGCATCGAGCCCGGCTATGAGGAAAAACATTTCGATACTCGGTCCAGGCGCGGCACGCTGCGCCTGATTGCCTCGCCGGATGGACGTGAGGGATCGCTGCGTATCCATCAGGATGCCGCTGTTTTCGCGGCGCTGCTCGACGGTGCCGAACGCTTGTCACATCCGCTGGTCAGCGGGCGCTGTGCCTATGTGCATGTGGCGCGCGGGGCGGTGACCATCAACGGTCAGGTGCTACTTGCCGGGGATGCAGCCAAAATTCATGACGAGCCGATGGTGACGCTGGAACAAGGCGATAACGCCGAGATTCTGCTGTTCGATCTGCTCTAATTGTTTGCAAACTTGAGGGGGGCATCGCATGACATCATTTCGTACCTATGCAGCGTTTGTTTTGATTTGTGGCGCGCCGCTTGCGTTCGCCGCCGCCGCCAACGCCGCCGAGCAATACTCCATCGACCCGGCGCACACCTTTCCGCACTTTGAAGTCAGCCACTTTGGTTTCTCCACCCATCGCGGCCAGTTCAACAGCAGCGCCGGCAAGCTGGTGCTCGACCGTGCGGCGAAGACCGGCAGTATTGAAATCACCGTGCAAACCGCATCGGTCGGTAGTGGTGATCCGCGCCTGGAGACGGAGCTGCGCAGCGAGAAGTTTTTTAACGTCGAGAAATTTCCACTGATGACGTTCAAGTCGAAGAACCTCAAATTCAACGGTGAGGTGCCGGCGAGTGCCGAGGGCGAGTTGACTCTGTTGGGTGTTATGCGTCCGCTGACGCTGGCGATTACGCAGGTCAAATGCGGCACGCATCCGCTGAATAAAAAGGATGGTTGCGGTGCCGAGGTGACGGGCAGCCTGAAACGTTCGGATTTCGGCATGAAGACCTTTATCCCGATGGTGGGCGACGAGATCACCCTGCGCATACAGGTCGAGGCGTGGAAGGACTAGACGGCGGTCGACTTTAAGTCGTGGTGGGGTCAAGGTTTCAATCATGATTGGCGTTGGTGGGGGCTCGTTAGATGGATAAAAATCTGGATAAATACGCGGTGCGGCTGGCGCATTACGGTCCGCTGGCCGCGCGTATATTGTTGGCGCAGGTTTTTATTGTCTCGGGGTTTGGCAAATTGAAGGCCTTTGCGGCGACTGCGGCTTTTATCGGTAATCTTGGTTTGCCCGCCGCGCAGTCGCTGCTGGTGCTGACGATTGCGCTCGAACTCGGCGGTGGCATCCTGCTGGTGCTGGGCTGGCAGGCGCGCGCGCTGGCGCTGGCGTTTTTTGTGTTCACTTTTTTGACCGCCGTGGTCGTGCATCCGTTCTGGAGCGCCGAAGCGCAGAATCTCGGCGGGCAGCTGAATAATTTCATGAAGAACCTCGCCATCATGGGCGGCATGCTATACGTGGTGATACACGGGCCGGGGCCGCTCAGCCTCGGCGGCAAGCAACGGAATGCACCGCACGTTCCGCAGAACAAGAAACGCTAGCGGCGGGCCGCGGGCCGCCGACATCTTTCATCGGGAGAACACATGTTGGAAAAAAACGCTGTCACTGCAACTGCCATCCACGAACTGCTCACGCGCCGCTGGAGTCCGCGCGCCTATGACAAAACCAGGCCCGTCAGCCAGGCACAGATACTGTCGTTGATCGAGGCGGCGCGCTGGGCGCCGTCGTGCAATGGTGACGAACCCTGGCGCTACCTGGTGTGGAATCGCGCCGACGACGAGGCGGGCTGGCAGCAGGTGTTTGACACCTTGTCCGAGAACAACAAGAAATGGTGTGCCAATGTGCCGCTGTTTATCCTCTCGTGCGCGGGCAGTGTGTTCGGGCACAGCGGCAAACCGAATCGGCACACGCAACACGATACCGGCATGGCGACGCTCAATCTGTCTTTGCAAGCGGTGGCGCTGGGTCTGGTTGCGCATCAGATGGGCGGCTTTGACGGTGAAAAAGTCCGCGCCGCTTTTTCGATACCCGCTGAATTCACGCCGATGTCATTGATCGCGGTGGGTTATCAGGGCGAGCCCGAAGTGCTGCCGGAAGATGTGAAGTCGAAGGAACTCGCCCCGCGCAAGCGCAAACCAATCGGTGAATGCTTCTTTGCCGGCGGCTGGGGTAAACCGTACGGCGGTTAATCGTTACATGTGCCCCGCCAATAACGGCGGGGCGGGGTTTTTAGTTGCCCGGTGGGGGGTGCTTGTGGCCCGAAGGTGAGAGCAATAGGCGGTCGGTCGCGGCAATGGCCATCGCCGACAGCACAAACGTGATGTGGATGATGACTTGCCACATGATGACTTTTTCAGCCAGCTGTTCGGCGTTGATGAATGTCTTCAGCAGATGGATCGATGAGATACCGATGATCGCGGTGGCGAGCTTGACCTTCAGCACCGAGGCGTTGACGTGTGAGAGCCACTCAGGCTGGTCGGGGTGGTCTTCAAGTTTCAAGCGCGAGACGAAGGTCTCGTAACCGCCGATGATCACCATCACCAGCAGGTTGGCGATCATCACCACATCGATCAGTCCAAGCACGATCAGCATGATCTCGTTTTCGCTGATATTGCGCAGCGTTGTCAGCTGCACGAGGTGCACCAGCTCGGTCCAGAACTGATACACGTAGACGACCTGCGCCACGATCAGGCCAAGGTAGAGGGGCAGTTGCAGCCAGCGACTGGCGAAGATCAGCGCTGCGAGCGGGCGGGTGCGGGCGAGTTTGAGGTCACTCATGGTCTTGTCAGGCTGTGTTAGGTTGGCTAGAGTTTATTTTTTTGCCGGCGGGCGCCGGTTGCTGAGTGTCCAGAACAGGCCAAGACGGCCTGCTGATTTGACAAACTCATCCGACGAGACGGGCTTTTGCACATAGGCATTGGCGCCAAGTCCATAGCTGTCGAGCATGTCCTTGTCGTCAATGGAAGTGGTCAATACCACCACCGGCAGCAGGTTGGTTACCGCGTTATCACGCACTTGGCGTAACACCTCGATGCCCGGAACCTTCGGCAGATTGAGGTCCAGGATCATCACCACTGGCAGCTCGGTGGCATCGCGGCTTGCAAAGGCGCCGCGTGCGAACAGGTAGTCGATCGCCTCGGCGCCGTCGCGTGCCACCACCACTTCATTGACAATGCCGGAGGCTTTGAACGCCATGATGGTGAGATCGGCGTCGTCGGGATTGTCTTCGACCAGCAGGATGTAATCTTTCATGACTTTTCCATTTTGTTGGGGAGACTAAAGCGGAAGGTGGCGCCGGCACCGACCTTGCCTTCACCGGCGATACTGCCGCCATGGCGTGCGATGACGCGGGCCACGGTGGAGAGCCCGATGCCGGTGCCTTCGAATTCATGCTGGCCGTGCAAGCGTTTGAACGGTTTGAACAGCACGTTTGCATACGCCATATCAAAGCCGGCGCCGTTGTCGCGGACGGCGAATTCAAGATGCTGGTCGTCGCTGTCAGCAAGAAATAACTCGACCACCGGGTTGGTGGTTTTACTGCTGTACTTGCCGGCGTTGCCCAGCAGGTTTTCCAACACGATGCGCATCATGCCGGTGTCGGCGGTGGCTTGCAGCCCCTCGGCGATACGCCACTCGACTGCCGGGTAGACACCCGTTTTGCTGTATCCGTCGGCAATTTCACGGGCGATAGCGGTGAGATCGACGCGCTGCATCTTCAACTCGGTATTACGCAGACGCGATAGCAGCAGCAGGTCGGAGATGATGTTGCTCAGTCGTTGCACGCCATTGCGGATGCGCTGCAGATAGCCGCGCGCCTGTTCGTTGAGCTGCTCCTGGCATTCCTGCTCGAGCATGTTGGCGAAGCCGTCGATGCCGCGCAGCGGGGCGCGTAAATCGTGCGAGACGCTATAGGCGAAAGCGTCGAGTTCGATGTTGGCCACCGAGAGTTCTTTGGTGCGCAGATCGACGCGTTCTTCCAGTTCGCTGTTAAGCACGCGCAGCTGGTGTTCCACCCGTGTGAGTTCGGTTACATCGATTACCGACAGACCGACCCCATTGTATTTGGTCGCCGTACCAACCACGGGGAAGAGCGAGACCAGCCATTCCTGCGCAGCGGGTTTGGACGGGCTGCCGGGGATGTGGAAAGGTTGATTGATGAAAGTGGCATGCCTGCCCAACACCTCCTGCACCAGCGCATCGAGCTCCACTTTGAACACGCCGGTAAACGGATTATCCGTTGGCGTTGCCAATTCGTATGGGCCTGGTAAACCGCTCAGGCGCGCCAGTGTGGGGTTGATTTTCGAGAGTCGTCCGTCATTATCAAAAATCGCCATGCAGACCGGTGACGCGAGAAAAAAGCTGTTGAGGCGCGCTTCGCTTTCTTCGAGTAGACCGCCGGTTCGGCTAATTTCATGGATTTGTTTGGCGTTCTGGCGCAACAGTCGCAAGACCATCGTGGTCATGGCGGCGATGATCAACGAGAGCAACACGGCCTGGATGATGTTGGCTTTGGCTGCGCGCATCCAGGCACCGAGAATCACCGCGTCGGCGATACGCACATTGACTACCAGCGGATAATCAACAACCCGTGTCGGAGCGATGATACGATTTTCGCTGCCGTAGCTTTTTGACCCGCTTGGAACGGAAGCGTCGATGATCTCGGATCTGGCTCCTGAGTTCAGGATACGGAAGATCGTCCCCTTGGCGTAGTTGCCACCGATGTCGTTACTCTCGTCAGGCCAGCGGGCGAGACTGGTGCCTTCGGCATTAAACAAGGCATAAGCCTTGCCGTCGTCAGAAATGTCCTTGAAGAATTGCTGAAAGTAGGCACTTTCAATGCCAGCGAGTACCACGCCGAGCATTTCACCCGAGGGCGTGCGGATTTTTCGTGCGAGGTAGAAGGTCCACGTGCCGGTGCCTTTGTTTTGCACCGGTGCCGACAGGAACACCTCAAGCGCCTCGTCGCGCAGATGGGCCCGGAAATAATCACGTTCCTTGAGATTGATCAGCGCCCCTTGTGCCGAGCGCGGCGGGAAATTGCGGGTGAAGTTCACCATGTCGCCGTTGAGGTCGACAATCGAGGCGACACTGACCTGCGGCACGCCGCTCTGGCGGATTTTCAGCATCTCATGAATTTCACGCGTGCCAAGCAGTTTGCGCAATTCATCCGTAGTGCCGGGTTTCGCCTGGGCGACAATTTCGTTAATCGACTTCAGCGCGAGGTCTGCGGCAACCATGGTTTGATGCGCATGCGCGGCGAGTGCGGTTGACTCCGATGCGGCGACGGCTTTCCACGTTTCAATATGGCGATTGCGGTCGCTGGCGACCTGCAGAAACGCCACAGCGACGACGAGCAGACTGGCAACCACGCCCAGGCTGGCGACGAAGTTGGTTGAAGAAATCCACTCTTTGAAAGTTCGCTGCATATCCCCGCTTCCCATGCTTTTCATCCGTGCGTCAGGGGTCTGCGCAACCGGACCTCATCGCTGGAGCGGCCCTGCGGTTTCGCGCGCCCGCAGCCTCTTTTAGCGGATCAACGTTACCATTTTAAAGTATAAAGAAATGTTAATTAGAGTTAAGGAAAATTTCGCCTTGTTTCAGGCGGAAAGCGGGGCTGTTTCGTTGCGGATGCCGAAGCTAGGCGGCGGGGGAGGTAGGGAGGCGCCGCGGTCGGAAGAGATCGCCGCTAGCGGGTGGGTGGCAGCCCGAGGGCCAGGATCAGGCGAACATCAGCCCTGAGAGCTCAGGGCTTACCAAGGAAATCCATTTTGCCAACCTCAACACCGTTATGACGCAGGATGTCGTAGGCGGTGGTGACGTGGAAATAAAAGTTCGGGTAAACCCAGTGCAGCAGATAGGGCTGGCCCTTGAACTCCAGCGGGCCGCCGCGCACCGGCAGCACGATGTGCCGCTCTTCGCTGCCATCGATCTGCGCCGGCGTAAAGCGCTTGATGTAGACGACCGTTTTTTCGATGCGTGTAATCAATTCGGCAAACGTCGTTTAGCTGTCTTCGTCCTTGGGCGCTTCGTCGCCCGCCAGCCGTGCCATGCAACCCTCGGCCATGTCGGCTGCGATTTGCACTTGTTTGGCAAGAGTGAACATATCGGGCGACAGGCGCGCATTGATAAACACCGACGGCTCGATTTTTTTCGCCGCTGCGTGGGCCGCGCCTTTTTCGAGGATGACGGCAAGGTTGACGAGCATGCGTTCGAGTGCGGGTGCCGAGGCCTGATACATTGAGATGGTCATGAGATTTTCGTTGGGAAAGTCAGGGGCGCGGATTCTAGCAGCGCGTTAATTGCCGCATAATCGCAGCATGACTACCGATCACAATTTCGATTCGCCGCCCGCAGCGGCACGCGTTGCGCAACGCCTTGCCGGCGTAGAGCCATTTCATGTGCTGGAACTGGCGGCGCGAGCCGCCGAGCTCGAGGCGGCTGGCCGCAACATCGTCCACATGGAAATCGGTGAGCCGGATTTTCTCTCACCCAAACCGGTCTGCGAAGCTGGTATGCGCGTGATTGAAACCGGTCGTTTGTTTTATACTCCTGCACTTGGGCTGCCGGTGCTGCGCGAGACCATCGCGCGTTTTTATCGCACGCGTTACGGCGTCGAAGTGTCGCCTTCGCGCATCATCATTACTTCGGGTGCTTCAGGAGCCTTGTTGCTGGCGATCGCGGTATTGATCGATAACGGTGACGAAGTGCTGATGGCGGACCCTGGTTACCCGTGCAATCGCAACTTTGTGCGCATGATGGGCGGGGTTGCGGATGAAATCGCCGTCGGCGCGGACAGCGGCTATCAATTAACGCCTGCACTGGTGGCGCAACGCTGGACGCCGCGTAGCCGCGCGGTGATGGTGGCCTCGCCATCGAATCCGACGGGCACTCTAATACCGGACGCGGCCCTCAAGGAGATCGCTGCCATCGCGGCGGCGCGCGGCGGCGTCATGATCGTCGACGAGATTTATCACGGTCTCGTCTATGAGGGGGATTATTCGACGGCGCTCAAATTCAGTGACCAGGTATTTGTCATCAACAGCTTTTCGAAATACTTCAACATGACCGGCTGGCGGCTGGGTTGGATGGTGGTGCCCGAGGCCTATCTGCGTGCGTTTGAAAAACTCTCGCAGAATATTTATCTCTCCTCGCCCACCCCTTCGCAGCATGCGGCGGTGGCCGCATTCGAGCCTGAGACCATCGCCATACTCGAGGCGCGGCGTGCCGAATTCAAGGCGCGGCGTGATTATCTGTTGCCGGCCTTGCGCGAGATCGGGTTCCGCATACCGGTGGTGCCGCAAGGCGCGTTCTATCTCTATGCTGATTGCAGTGCGCTGTGCGACGACAGTTTTGCTTTCGCGCGCGATCTGTTGGAGAGCGCGGGTGTGGCCATCACGCCGGGCGCTGATTTCGGTGCCAATGCCGCCAACAAGCACGTGCGTTTTGCCTATACGAACGCAGTGCCGGTGCTCGCAGAAGGTGTGCGTCGCATCGCCGCTTATTTGCGTGGGCGCTGAGCACGCCGGGCACACTGATCACGCGTAACAGTAGTCTTAACAGCGCGCGCAACGTCAACCGCCGGCGACGCATCACGTTAATGTCTACAGGCGGTCCGCTCCGCCACACACGAGGAGATCAAGTGAAGATACCCCATGCAATTGCCGCCATCATGCTCGCCGGTGCTTTCGCGTTGCCGGTTGCCGCACAGACCGCACAGACCGCACAGACCGCGCCGGCCGCTCTGGGCAAGGACGCCGTTAAGGTCGAACGTGACAAGGCCAAGGCCGATCAGCAAGCCGTGCGGCAGGACAAGGCGGCGATCAAGGCTGATCGCGATCAAATCAAGGCCGACAGCAAGGACGGTAACAAAGAGGCGGTGAAAGCCGATCGCGAGAAATTAAAAGCCGATCGCGCCGAACTGAAGAAAGACACGCAGCAGATGCATCAGGACCAAAAGAAAGCGCATCATGATGCAAAGAAGTCGCACCATGACGAGAAGGCCGCACACGCTGACCACAAGGGTAAAAAGTAACTCTGGTCGGTTGTATCAAAGCCGCGTCATCGACGATGACGCGGCTTTTTTATGTCAGGCGGCGGCGCGTACCAGCAACGACAGGCCGCTGGCGATCAGCAGCAGCGAGAGACATTGCAGCAGCCGCTGTTTCGATAGATTCAAATGCAGATGGTGGCCGAGCCAGACGCCGGCCAACATGGCGGGTGCGGCGCCCAGCGCATACCAGAGCACATTGTCCTGCGCATACAAGCCGTAGAGCAGATAGATGCCGATGCGCGTGAATGCTGTGAGGGTCAGCAATACCGTGATCGTGGAGCGGATCGCCCGCGGATCATGCCCGCGCGCCGCCAGATAGGTGACATAAACCGGCCCACCGGTGCCGAACAGCGCCGAGAGCACGCCACCGGCGATGCCGCAGGGCACCGCAGCCCATTGCGGCAGGCGGAAGGCGACGGTGCGTTCCTTGTAGGAATACAGCCCATAGGCGAGGATGGCCGCGCCGAGCGTACCCATCGTCACCGCCGGCGGCAGATTGACCAGCAAGGTGGTGCCGGCGGCGATGCCGGCGCCCAGGCTGGGCAGCAGCCACCACAACTCGCCCTTTAGCAGGTGGCCGCGCGATTGAAAACTGATCCGCATCGATGCGCTGAAGTCGAGGATGGCGAGCATCGGCATCACATAGGTCAGCGGAAACAGGTGCCCGAGCAGTGGCACCGTCACCAGATTCGAACCGAAGCCCGACAGCGCCAGCAGTACATAGGCGGCGAAGGCGATGGTTGCGATCAGCAGCAGGTGGTGTAATTCAAATGGCATGGTAGGCGCAGTATACAGAAGCGGCCTGTCCTATAATCGCTGCGCACCCGCTCCGCCGTGGTAGCGGCATCAAGACGATCCGTTTGTGATGGGTATGAAATGACCGAAATTATTTTGATACGTCACGGCCAGACCGTGTGGAACACCGAACGCCGCATGCAGGGCCATTCCGACAGCCCGCTGACCGAAAAGGGTTTGCGTCAGGCGCAATTGCTGGCGAAACACCTGGCGGGTCTGTCGTTTGATGCGCTCTATAGCAGCGATACCGGCCGCGCCCAGGAAACCGCGCGTTGTGTCGCCGCAGCCACTGGACACAGTCTCAACGTCGAGCCGCGTTTGCGCGAACGTAATTTCGGTGTCTTCGAAGGTCTCACGCGCGACGAAATGATTGCCCGTTACCCCGACGATTACGCGTGTTTCAAAAGCCGCGACCAGCATTTTGCGATGCCGCGCGGCGAGAGCGGCGTGTCTTTTTACGCACGCGCCATCGCTTGCATGGATGAGATTATTGCGCGCCATCCGCAACAACAGGTGGCGATCGTCACCCACGGATTGGTGCTCGATGTGTTCTACCGTCTGGCCAAGGGTATTCCGCCTGAAGAGCCGCGCATCCACGAATTGGTCAACGCCGGCATCAACCGCCTGCGCCATGACGGCAGCGCCTGGCAGATCATCGTCTGGGGCGACGCCAGCCATCTCGAAGAGGGAATGCGGACCGTCGCATGAGTGCCGCTTTGCCGCCAGTCATACTCGTGCACGGCTTGTGGATGCACGGCGTGGTGATGGAATGGCAGCGCCATTATCTGGCGCAAGAGGGCTACGACGCGCGCTGCTATTCGTATTCGACGGTGGCTCCCACGCTCACTGAAAATGCGCTGGCGCTGGCGGCATACGCGCGGGAGCAGGGCGACGCGCGCATGCACTGGGTGGGTCATAGCCTGGGTGGGCTGGTGATTCTCCGCATGCTCGAATGCGCGCCGGATCTGCTGGTGGGGCGTATCGTCCTGCTCGGCACACCTTCTTGCGGCAGCGGTGCGGCACGCGCCTTGTCACAACATCAACTCGGCGGCATGGCCGTCGGCCGCAGTCTCGCCGAGTGGTATGCGCGTGAAGCGCCGGGCGATTTCTCGGCGCGCGAAATCGGCGTCATCGCTGGTAGCAACGCCTTCGGCCTGGGTTTATTGGTGGCACCCGATCTGCCCGAACCCAATGACGGTGCGGTGGCCGTCGATGAAACGCGTCTGGCCGGCGCGCGCGATCACATCGTCCTGCCCGTGAACCATTCCGGGATGTTGTTCGCGCATAGTGTGGCGGTGCAAACCGCCACCTTCCTGCGCGAGGGGCGTTTTGATCACGCTGCTTGAGGGCGTCTGGCTGGCGATGTGTTTGCGTGCGGTGTTCGCCGCTTTGCTGTTGCTACTCGGTGGTTGTGCTGATCTCGGCTATTACCTGCAGTCGGTGCAGGGGCAGATGGAGGTCAATGCGGCGCGCCGTCCGCTGGACGCCACACTGGCTGATGACGCGACCGCGCCGGTCTTGAAGCGGCGTTTGCAACGTGCCGCCGCGATCCGCGCATTTGCCATCGACACGCTCAAGCTGCCCGATAACGCGAGCTATCGCAGTTATGCCGATCTGCAACGCCCCTACGTGGTGTGGAATGTATTCGCCGCTGGCGCGCTGACACTGGAACCGCAACGCTGGTGTTTTCCGTTTGCCGGTTGTGTGGGGTATCGCGGCTATTTTTTGCGAGAGGCTGCCGATGGCTTCGCCCATGGTTTGCGGGAGGCTGGGCTGGATGTGCACGTTGCCGGTGTGCCGGCGTATTCGACGCTCGGCTGGTTTGATGATCCGCTGCTCAACACCTTTATTCATTATCCCGATTACGAACTGGCGCGGCTGATTTTTCATGAGCTCGCGCATCAGGTGGTGTATGTGCCGGGTGACTCGGAGTTCAATGAATCGTTCGCCATGGCGGTGGAGAGTGCCGGCCTTGAGCTTTGGCTGGCGCAGGAGGGCGATGTGGCCATGCGCGAAGCGGCGGCACAGGCGGCGTCGCGTCGTGCTGCGGTGTCCGCGTTGTTGCAGTCGGTACGATCGGAACTTGCCTCACTCTACCGGTTGAGGATCGCGCCGGACTTCATGCGCGAGCGCAAGGCAGAGAGCCTGGCCGACGCGCAACAACGCTATCTTGTGCTCAAGACGGGCTGGAACGGCTATGCCGGTTACGATGCGCTGTTTGCCGGGCTTAACAACGCTCAGCTTGCTGCGTTCACGCTTTATCACGCCTGGCTGCCCGCGCTGCAGCGTGTGTTTGCACGCGGCAACGGCGACTTCACCGCTTTTTACGCCGAGGCAAGACGTCTGGCCGCGCTACCCAAAGAGACGCGCGAGGCGCAACTGGCTGCACCTTGAATGCGGGTGGCTGGCGGTGGGGTCATGGTTATAATCGTGTCAATGTTTAACGTGCGGAGGCAGCAATGAAACTGGTCAGTTCTGGTTTTCAGAATAACGGCGTGATTGCCGGCGAATACGCGTTTTGTGTGATTGATCCGGTCAAGCACCTGGCGATGTCGAAAAACCGTAATCCGCAACTGGCGTGGAGCGAGGTACCCGCTGGCGTGCGTTCGTTTGTATTGCTGTGCCACGATTACGATGTGCCCAGCGTGGGGGACGACGTCAACCGTGAGGGGCGCAGCATCGCCGCCACGCTGCCGCGGGTTGATTTTTATCACTGGGTGTTGGTCGATCTGCCGGCGGACGCGCACAGTATTGCGGCGGGCGAGTTCTCAGATGGCGTCACGGCGCACGGCAAGCCCGGGCCCGCCGGGCCGCGCGGCACGCGTCAGGGCATCAACGATTACACCGGCTGGTTTGCCAGTGATCCCGACATGGCGGGCAATTATCATGGCTATGACGGTTGCTGCCCGCCGTGGAACGATGAGATCCTGCATCACTATGTGTTCACCTTGTATGCGCTGGACGTTGTACGTTGCCCGATCGAAGGCGTGTTCAAAGGCCTGGAGGTGCGCGCCGCAATCAAAAGTCATGTGTTGGCCGAAGCGACGCTGACCGGTGTTTATAGTTTGAATCCGGCGCTCAAGTACTGAGCATTGCTGGTCGGGGTTTGCGCCCTCTCCTCTTGTGGGCGAGGGCGGGGGTGAGAGGGGCAGCGTTGAAATTTCCCGGGCATTAAAAGTCGCGCCTGTGTTTTCACCCCCGTCCTGACCTTCCCCCATGAAGGTGGAAGGACGTCTCTAATCACCATTCGTGTGGTCCGGTCGCTCTGAAGAAGCGCGGCGTATTCCGCCAATACGATTTCCGCATTGCATTGCGTTTGAGCGTGGCCATACACACCATCCCCGCCATCCGGTTGGCCCTGACGATCAAGCTTTTCGTCACCGTCATTGCGCTACAATCCGCCGCGCCATGAGCCGACTTCAACCTGCTGATCTGGAACGGCGCCTCGCCGCCTTGCCACGCCCGACCTACCCGGAAGATTTACCGGTAGTGGGGCGGCGCGAGGAGATCGCACGCGCGATTGCGGAAAACCAGGTGGTCATCGTCTGCGGTGAAACCGGTTCGGGCAAAACCACCCAGCTGCCGAAAATCTGTCTTGATTTAAAGCGCGGCGTCTCTGGTCTGATCGGTCACACGCAACCGCGGCGTATCGCTGCGCGCACGGTAGCCACACGCGTGGCGGCCGAACTCAATACACCGTTGGGCCATGCGGTCGGCTACAAGGTGCGTTTTTCCGACAAGGTCTCGCGCGACACTTATATCAAGGTGATGACCGACGGCATACTGCTCGCCGAGACGCAGGGCGACCGGCTGTTGCAAGCCTATGACACGCTGATCATCGACGAGGCGCATGAACGCAGCCTCAACATTGACTTTCTGCTCGGCTATCTCAGACGGGTGCTGCCGCAACGCCCCGATCTTAAATTGATCGTGACCTCGGCCACCATCGATGCCGGACGCTTTGCCGAACACTTCGCCAGCGGCGGCACGCCCGCACCGGTGATTGAAGTGAGCGGCCGACTTTATCCGGTGGAGCTGCGCTACCACCCGCCGAAACTCGACGAAGACGAAGAAGAGGAGCCGGGGCAGGCCATCCTCGATGCGGTTGACGAACTCGCGCGCGAACGCGCCGGCGGCGACATTCTGATTTTCCTGCCGGGTGAACGTGAGATCCGTGACACCGCCGAACTGTTGCGCAAGCATCATCCGCAGGGCGCAGAAATTCTGCCGCTCTACGCACGGTTGTCGTTTGAAGAGCAGGAGCGCGTGTTCAAGCCCGCCGGCGGACGCCGCATCGTGCTCGCCACCAATGTGGCGGAAACCTCGCTCACCGTGCCGGGCATCCGTTATGTGATCGACAGCGGGCTTGCGCGCATCAACCGTTACAGCTATCGCAACAAGGTCGAGCAACTGCAGACTGAAAACATTTCACGCGCCTCGGCTAACCAGCGTGCCGGCCGTTGCGGTCGCGTCGCCGCCGGGGTGTGCATACGGCTCTACGCCGAAGATGATTACAAACTGCGGCCCGAATTCACCGACCCGGAAATCCTGCGCTCGTCGCTGGCGTCCGTGATCCTGCGCATGAAGGCGCTGAAGATCGGCAACGTCGAGGATTTCCCCTTTCTTGAAGCGCCCGGCTCGCGCATGATTGCTGACGGCTATCAGTTGTTGTCGGAACTCGGTGCCGTCGATGAGCGCAACGAACTGACCAGGATAGGCTGGCGTCTGGCGAAGTTTCCGATTGATCCGCGGATATCGCGCATGATTATCGCCGCCGATGAGCATCGTTGCACGACAGAAATGTTGATCATCGCCTCGGCGCTGGAAATTCAGGATCCGCGCGATCGCCCTTATGAGCGGGCCGCGGCTGCCGATCAGGCGCATGCGAAATTCAATGACGAGCGCTCCGACTTTGTCGCCTACCTCAAAATGTGGGAGTGGTACGCTGAGGCGCTCAAACACAAAAAATCAAAGCGCCGCCTGCTCGAAGATTTGCACGCCACATTTTTGTCGCCGCGTCGCATGCGTGAATGGCGCGATGTGCACGGCCAGCTGCATGTGCAGGTCGCCGAGATGGGGGTGGTCTTCAATGAAACGCCCGCCAGTTACGAGCAGATTCATCGCGCCTTGCTCGCTGGCTTGCTCGGTAATATCGGTATGAAAACCGAGGAGGGCGACGTCTATCTCGGCGCGCGTGCCATCAAGTTTGCGATCTTTCCGGGCTCGGGGCTGAAGAAGAGCAAGCCGAAATGGGTGGTGGCGGCTGAACTGACTGAAACCACGCGCCTCTATGCGCGCGGCGCGGCGAAGATCGAACCGGAATGGGTCGAGGGTGTGGCCTCCCATCTGGTCAAGCGGCACTACTTTGATCCGCATTGGGAGCGCAAGCGCGCGATGGTCAACGCCTGGGAGCGGGTCACGCTCTACGGCCTGACCCTAGTGTCGCGGCGGCGTGTGCATTACGGCCCGATCAATCCGGTCGAGGCACGCGAGGTGTTTATCCGCGAGGGGCTGGCCACCGGTGAATTCGATACCAAGGCGCCGTTTCTCGCTCATAACCAGCGTTTGATCGCGGAGATTCGCGAACTCGAACACAAGGCGCGGCGTCCCGATGTGCTGGTCGATGAGCAGGCCTTGTTCGAGTTTTATGATGCGCTGGTGCCCGCCGGTATCTACAACGGCGCGGCCTTCGAGCAATGGCGCAAACAGGTTGAAGCGACCCAGCCCAAGCTGCTCTACATGACGCGTGAGTTTCTGATGCGCCATGCGGCCACCGATGTCAGTGAGGCACAGTTTCCAGGGCGGGTTGCCGTGGGCGAGGTCTATCTCAATCTCGCGTATCGTTTTGAACCCACACATTCGCTCGATGGCGTCACCTTGAGTGTGCCGCTGGCGCTTCTGAATCAACTTGATGCGGCGCGTTTTGACTGGTTGGTGCCCGGCATGATTCGCGACAAGGTCGCCGCCTATTTAAAGGGGCTGCCGAAACAACTGCGCCGTCACTTCGTGCCGGTTCCCGACAGCGTAACGGAATTTCTCGTCGAGGCCGAAGAGAAAAAAACCGCCGCCAGTCTGGTCGATGCCTTGACGCGCTATGCGCACCGCAAGATCGGCGCGCCGATTAGCAGCGAAGACTGGGACAAGGCGGACGTACCGCCACATCTCAAAATGAACTACCGCGTGATCGATGAGACCGCTCGCGAACTGGCGATGGGGCGCGACCTTGCCACACTCAAAGCTGAACTCGGGCAGGCCGCGCAGCTCACTTTTAGCATTGCCGAACCCGGTGTCGAGCGCGCCGGCATCACGGCCTGGGATATCGGCGACCTGCCCGAACAGATCACCTTTACGCGTGACGGCCGCAAGCTCACCGGCTATCCGGCGCTGGTTGATGAAAAAGAAAGTGTCTCGATTCGCTTGTTCGATGTGCGTGCCGCCGCCGATCAATCGACACGTGCCGGCGTCGTTCGTCTGCTGCGGCTCGAACTTAAAGAGCAGATGCGCAATCTCCTCAAGGTGGTGGGCGGGCTGACGCAACCCTTGATCCAGTTGCGCAACGCGGCCGCTGCCGAGGAGTTGAAGGAAGACCTCGTCGACGCTATCGCCGATCGCGCGTTTATCGGTGAAGACGAACTGCCGCGCAATCAAAAAGCCTATGAAACACTCAAAGGCCGCGCGCGCACGCGGTTGCCGGCGGTGTCGCCCGCGGCCTGCCGCCTCTTTACGGCGATCGCGCAGGAATATCATCTGGCGCTGCAAAAAGCCGGCGCCGCCAAGGGCCCGCTTAATCGCGTGGTGGCCGATGTGCGGGCGCAATTGCCGCGGCTGGTCTACAAAGGCTTCTTCACCGCCACGCCGTGGGAACAGTTGCAGCATCTGCCGCGTTATCTCAAAGGCATGCAACTGCGTATCGATAAATACGGCGCCAACGCCGAGCGCGACGACCGTCACGCCGTCGAGATCGCTGCGTTATGGAGGCTCTATGCCGAGCGCGAAGAAAAACTGCGCAAGGCGGGGCTGGGCGACGCGCGCTTGGAAGACTTTCGCTGGCAGATCGAAGAATTGCGCGTCTCGCTGTTCGCGCAGGAACTGAAGACACCGATGCCGGTGTCGGTCAAGCGTTTGAAAAAAATGTGGGATGCGCTGGCGCGTTAGTGGCGGGCCTGGGCTGATTCCAGATCGAGGAAGCGCAAAATTGTATCGCGAGCTTGATCTCGCAGCTTGCTGAAAATTCGCACTGACGGGTTTCTTCAGCTTCCGATACGCTTCACGAAGACGGTACGGGCCCCAGTCGGCCGACTGCCGCGAGCAATTCCCGGGTGACAACGATTAATGCCTCGATCAGCGGTTCGTCTTCAATGAGATCGCCGTCGTAGAGCACAATGTTGCGCCTTCGATGGCAGTCATCGAGAAACCGCCATCGTGGTGTAGAAAATGACAAGGTATGTGGCAGGGCCTGAAACACCGTGTATCGGTCGGCTGTGCGATAGCCATGCCAGCGCAGCGCGGCGAGGGCGAGCGAGTGTGCGGCGTCGTAGGACAGCGTAAAGCGGCTGTCCGCGCTGTTGGCAGGATTTTCGGCATCCCTGAGTCGATTGGCGGCCGCTTTGACCAACCCGTTAAATTCAGACTGACTCGGGGGCTCCGCTTTGAGCTGGCCGATCTTCAGCAGGTTCTGCAGGCTTTCCTGATTCGATGGCATCTTCTTCTCCCAGCAGGTCTATTTTGGGTTGTTCAAGCACGCGGGTGACAAAGTGATTGTCATTGTTTTTTTTGCGCAGAAAATCAGCGGGCGCATAAAGGGTGGGGCTGACTTTACGGTCGAGCAGGCTCTCGGCTTTGGTCAGGCTTTCAAAGAGTTCGCTGTAGCCAAGACCGTCGGCAATCACCATGACGTCGATGTCGCTGTCCGTGTTATCCGTGCCTTTGGCGATCGAGCCAAAAATAAACGCATATCGAATTTTTGAAAGGTGACTTTGCAATGCGTCGCGCAGCACGTCGGCAAGCCCGAATGTTTTTAGGGTTATTGATCTAATCTCATGATATAAAACACTTTTATGGTTTGCTTGGTAGTGTTTTTGGCGGCCGATCACCGTCATTTCAACAAGACCCGAGGCCGTCAGGCGGGCGAGTTCTCGCTGCAAGGAGCCGTTTCCCGTTTTGCCCAATCGTGCGATCTCATTGGAGTAGAACGAGCGATCAGGATGCCCAAACAACAGGCCTAGAACCTTTTGCTGGACGCCGGAAAA
>CAMDSO010000006.1 GCA_945906935.1 Bordetella parapertussis | reverse complement strand
GAACGGAGATGGTGATGCCGGGGGATAATATCTCGATCACGGTGGCGCTGATCCAGCCGATCGCGATGGAAGAGGGATTGCGTTTTGCGATACGCGAGGGTGGCCGGACTGTCGGCGCCGGCGTTGTTGCCAAAGTGATCGAATAAAGCCATGGCAATTTTGAAGAGTCAGAAAATTCGTATCCGTCTCAAGGCGTTTGACTACAGATTGATCGACCAGTCAGCGCTTGAGATTGTGGACACTGCTAAACGCACGGGCGCTGTCGTCAAGGGGCCCGTACCGCTGCCGACCCGAAAAGAGCGTTTCGATGTGCTGCGTTCGCCACACGTGAACAAGACTTCGCGCGACCAGTTCGAAATTCGTACCCATTTGCGTCTGATGGATATTATTGATCCGACGGACAAGACGGTTGACGCGCTTATGAAGCTCGACTTGCCGGCTGGTGTGGATGTAGAAATCAAGTTGTAGAAGCAGGGATGAGGTCAGGGAATTTTGAAAAAAATCCTTGATCAGAGCTTATCCTAAGGTGAATGGTCGACCAATTGTAGTCGACACCCGTGTCCGGCCTAGAGCAGCGCGCGGGTTAAAGAAAAGGTGATTAAGATGAGTCTAGGACTAGTCGGTCGCAAGATCGGCATGACCCGCGTGTTTACCGATGATGGCGATTCCATCCCGGTTACCGTGCTGGATGTGTCGAATAACCGCGTCGCGCAGCTAAAAACAGCCGAAACCGACGGCTATTGCGCAGTGCAGGTTGCATATGGTGTCCGCCGCGCTACGCGTGTGACCAAAGCTGCAGCTGGTCATTTTGCCAAAGCGGCAATCGAAGCAGGTTCCATTCTTAAGGAATTCCGTATAACGGCGGAACAAGTAGCGAGCCTTAAGGTGGGCGCAGTGATTGGTGTAGATGTGTTTGAGGTCGGGCAGAAGGTTGACGTGGCCGGCACCACCATCGGTAAGGGTTACGCTGGCGTTATCAAACGCCACCACTTTAAATCCAACCGTGCGACGCACGGTAACTCGCGTTCACACAACACGCCAGGTTCGATCGGTATGGCGCAGGATCCCGGGCGCGTATTTCCCGGAAAGAAAATGACTGGCCATCTCGGGGACGTAAACCGCACGACGCAAAATCTGGTGATTGTTCGTATCGATGCGGAGAGACAATTGCTGTTGGTGCGTGGAGCGATACCCGGAGCGAAAAACGGGGATGTCACCGTTTATCCCGCAGTCAAGGCAACAAAGGTCGGCAAGCCTGCTGCGAAGCTGGCCCCGGCCAAGGCGGGTAAATAATGGAACTCAAATTAATAGATCAGGCCGGGCAGGCGGGCGCTAACGTCGCTGCGACTGACGAAGTGTTCGGCCGCGAATACAACGAAGCGTTGATTCACCAGGTCGTTACTGCGTATATGGCTAATGGCCGCCGCGGTACGCGTGCTCAGAAGGACCGTGGTGAAGTAAAACACTCTACCAAAAAGCCTTTCAAGCAAAAGGGTACTGGTCGCGCCCGTGCTGGTATGACTTCAAGCCCGTTGTGGCGTGGAGGCGGTAAGATTTTCCCGAACCGGCCTGACGAAAATTTTTCGCACAAGCTAAACAAGAAAATGTATCGCGCCGGTGTCTGTTCGATTCTCTCGCAACTTGCGCGGGAAGGGCGGCTTACGGTCGTTGATCAGCTGAACATCGATGCACCGAAGACCAAGTTGCTTGCTCAGAAAATAAAAAGTATGGGTTTTGAACAGGTTTTAATTGTAACGGACGCCGTAGATGAGAATCTCGAGCTTTCGTCGCGTAACCTGCCAAATGTCAATGTCGTTACTGCCTCGCATGCTGATCCGATTAGTCTGATCCGCCATGCGAATGTTCTACTGACCAAGAAGGCTGTGGCGAAATTCGAGGAGCTCCTTAAATGACCGCCGCAATCGTGATCCGCAATACTGAGCGGTTGATGAAAGTTCTGCTCGCGCCCGTAGTGTCCGAAAAGGGCACATTTGTTGGCGAAAAGAATAACCAGTATTTGTTCCGTGTAGTTACCGATGCCACCAAGCCTGAAATCAAAGCCGCAGTTGAGCTGATGTTCAGCACCAAAGAGAAGAAGATCGAAGTCGTTTCCGTCCAGGTTTCCAATGTTCTCGGTAAGGAAAAACGATTTGGTCGTTTCATGGGCCGTCGTAAGGACTGGAAAAAAGCGTATGTTCGCCTGAAGACGGGGCAAGAGATTAATTTCTTGGCAGGGGAGGCTAAGTAATGGCACTTATCAAAGTCAAACCGACTTCTCCTGGTCGCCGCGCGGTGGTCAAGGTAGTCAACCCTGATCTATACAAGGGGCGCCCGCACGCAGCGCTGGTCGAAAGTAAAAATCGTAAGGCCGGACGTAATAACCTTGGACGTATAACCACACGGCATCAGGGCGGCGGACACAAGAAGAACTATCGTGTCATCGACTTTCGTCGCAACAAGGATGGAATTCTTGCTAAGGTTGAGCGCATTGAGCATGATCCGAACCGCAGTGCGAATATTGCCTTGCTGTGTTACGCCGATGGCGAGCGCCGTTATATCGTGTCGCCCAAAGGCTTGGTCGTAGGTATGCAATTACAGAATGGCGCCGAATCGCCAATCAAGGCGGGCAACACGCTGCCACTGCGCAACATACCAGTTGGCACAACCATACATTGCATCGAAATGATGCCAGGCAAAGGTGCTCAGTTGGCGCGTGCAGCCGGCTCTTCTGCGCAGCTGTTGGCGCGGGAAGGTGATTACGCGCAGCTGCGCTTGCGTTCTGGTGAAATTCGCAAGGTGCACGTTAATTGTCGTGCCACCATCGGCGAAGTGGGTAACGAAGAGAACAGTTTACGTTCAATCGGCAAGGCGGGTGCGCAACGTTGGCGCGGTATCCGTCCGACTGTGCGTGGTGTTGCAATGAACCCGATCGATCACCCGCATGGTGGTGGTGAGGGTAAGACCGCCGCGGGTCGTCACCCTGTCAGTCCTTGGGGCACTTTGACCAAGGGCTACCGCACGCGCAATAACAAGCGCACCAATGGCATGATCGTGCGCCGCCGTCACGCCAAGACCAGCGCATAGCGAGGTATATAAATATGGCACGTTCAGTTAAAAAAGGCCCGTTTGTCGACTATCACCTGATTGCAAAGGTAGAGGCGGCACGCGCGTCAAATGACAAGCGCCCGATCAAAACGTGGTCGCGTCGTTCAACCGTCCTCCCAGATTTTGTGGGCTTGACCATCGCTGTGCATAACGGGCGGCAACATATCCCCGTTTATGTATCCGAGAACATGGTTGGTCATAAACTCGGCGAGTTTTCGCACACCCGCACTTTCAAGGGGCATTCGAAAGCCGGCGGTGATAAGAAATCAAGCACAGGCTCGGCGGCTGCCGGTCCTAAGAAATAACGGAAGCCAATATGGAAACATCTGCAAAATTGAGCGGCGTTCGTCTTTCTGCGCAAAAAGGACGTCTGGTCGCAGACCAGATTCGCGGCTTGGCGGTCGACAAGGCGCTGAACATTTTAGCGTTCAGTCCGAAAAAAGGCGCCACCATCATACGTAAGGTCCTTGAATCGGCAATCGCTAATGCCGAACATAATGATGGCGCTGATATTGACGAACTCAAGGTGGTGAGCATTTACGTGGAAAAGGGCCCTGTGTTAAAACGCTTTCATGCCCGAGCCAAAGGGCGTGGTGTGCGCGTGCTCAAGCATAGTTGCCACATTTACCTCGCCGTCGGCGACGGAAGGAAATAAATATGGGTCAAAAAATACATCCAATCGGTTTCCGACTTTCAGTGCTACGGAATTGGTCTTCGAAGTGGTATGCGAATAGCAAGGCGTTTCCTGGGATGTTGCAGGAGGACATCAAGGTTCGCGAGTTTCTCAAGCAGAAGCTTGCACATGCCGCGGTGAGTCGCATCATTATTGAGCGGCCTGCCAAGAACGCGAAGATCACCATTTTCAGTGCCCGCCCCGGTATCGTTATCGGCAAAAAAGGCGAAGATATCGAGTCACTTAAGGCGCAGTTACAGAAACTCCTGCATGTGCCGGTGCACATCAATATCGAAGAGGTTCGCAAACCAGAACTTGATGCGCAACTGATTGCGGATTCTATTGCCCAGCAACTTCAAAAGCGGATCATGTTCCGCCGGGCGATGAAGCGCGCGATTACCAACGCGATGCGCCTAGGCGCCCAAGGTATCAAGATCATGAGCGCGGGTCGTTTGAACGGGATTGAAATCGCCCGTACCGAATGGTATCGCGAGGGACGCGTACCATTGCATACCCTGCGTGCAGATATCGACTATGGCACCTCAGAAGCCAAGACAACCTACGGCATTATCGGCATCAAGGTGTGGGTTTTCAAGGGTGAAATATTGACCAAGCACGAACAAATGGTGGCAGCACCGTCGGCAGCCGCTGATTCTATGCCGTCACCAGATGCGCCGAAGCTGCCGCCGAAGGCCGTGCCGCGCAAGAGAAGGACGTCAGGAGCGAAAAATGCTGCAGCCAGCTAGAAGGAAATACCGAAAGGAACAAAAAGGGCGCAATAAAGGCGTCGCTACTCGCGGTAATAAAGTGAGTTTTGGCGAATTTGGCCTTAAAGCGATTACGCGCGGCAGATTGACCGCACGTCAAATCGAGGCGGCACGTCGCGCAATGACTCGTCATATTAAGCGGGGTGGCCGAATATGGATCCGAATATTCCCGGACAAACCGATTTCCCAAAAGCCTGCTGAGGTACGTATGGGTAACGGTAAAGGTAACCCCGAATACTGGGTTGCGGAAATTGTTCCGGGCAAAGTCCTCTATGAGATGGATGGCGTCGCGGAAGCAGATGCGCGTGAGGCGTTCAGGCTTGCGTCGGCGAAACTGCCTTTGCGTACGACTTTTGTTCACCGGTTGGTAGGGGGCTAAGCTGTGAAAGCGAGCGAACTGAGAGAAAAAAACCCTGCTGAATTACAGCAGGAATTAAATGAACTGCTGAAGGCTCAATTTAGTCTGCGCATGCAGGTTGCTACCCAGCAATTGACCAACACCAGTCAGATCAGGAAAGTGCGCCGTGATATCGCCCGTGTGCGCACACTGTTAAATGAAAAGGTGCGCCAGTCATGACTGAAACTACAGCCAACAAGCGTACGCTGACTGGTCGTATTGTCAGCGACAAGATGAACAAAACAGTAACTGTTCTGGTCGAACGCCGTGTGAAGCACGCGCTATATGGAAAGATCATGACTCGGTCACAGAAATACCATGCCCACGACGAGAACGGCGAATGCAAGATGGGGGATGTTGTGACCATCGAAGAGTGTCGTCCGATATCGAAGACGAAAGCCTGGCGCGTCGCTGTCTTGGTTGAAAAGGCGCGGGTAATTTAATCAAATTCGGACCCGTTCGGTTTTATCGGGTCCGAATTTGGTGCGTTTGCAATAAGTTCTAAAAAGTTCTAGACAAGGCGGCGAATCAGTTTATAATCGCGCGCTTCCTCAGGTGGGCATCAAAAACCACTATGGAACAACCTAGACCCAACCACGGGTTCCAAGACTGACCGCAGGAAAAGCGGGTCAAGTTGGAAGTAAGTGCAGCTTTAAAGCGAGAGCAAAATGATACAGATGCAATCCGTTTTGGATGTTGCTGACAACACTGGTGCGCGTGCGGTGATGTGCATAAAAGTGCTTGGCGGATCAAAGCGTCGCTACGCAGGAATAGGTGACGTCATCAAGGTCAGCATCAAAGACGCGGCCCCGCGTGGTCGAGTCAAAAAAGGTGAAGTGTATAACGCGGTCGTTGTGCGGACGGCAAAAGGTATTCGCCGTGCTGACGGCTCGGTGATTAAGTTCGATGGTAATGCGGCTGTGTTGTTGACGCAAAAACTCGAGCCAATTGGGACGCGTATCTTCGGGCCGGTGACTCGGGAGCTGAGGACAGAGCGTTTCATGAAGATCGTCTCGCTCGCGCCGGAAGTGTTGTAAGCGCTAAGAACTAACGAGGTTATTCGAATGCGTAAGATTAAAAAAGGTGATGACGTAATCGTCATCACCGGTAAAGACAAGGGCAAGCGCGGTGCTGTTGCGCGAGTTGTCGATGCAGGGCATGTTCTGGTCGATGGCATAAATCGCGTTAAGAAGCATCAGCGTCCGAACCCGCAAAAAAACCAACAGGGCGGTATTGTCGAAAAAGACATGCCATTGCACGTGTCCAATGTTGCCATCTTTAATCCTGCCACCAAGAAAGCTGATAGGGTTGGTATAAAGGTGTTAGAAGACGGACGTCGCGTGCGTTTCTTTAAATCAAACGGCGAAGTGATTGACGCATGACATCCTCGGCAAAGGCTGCAAGCCCGGCTGGCAATGCCCGGCTACACAAACATTACCGCGAAACCGTTGTGGCCGCGCTGACGGTGCAATTTGGTTATAAATCCGTGATGCAGGTGCCGCGTATAGAGAAAATCACCCTCAATATGGGGGTGGGTGAGGCGGTTGCGGATAAGAAAATCCTCGATAACGCTGTTGCGGATATGAATAAGATTGCCGGACAGAAGCCTCTGGTAACGAAGTCTCGTAAATCGATTGCAACCTTTAAGATTCGTGACAATTATCCAATTGGATGCAAAGTTACGCTTCGTGGGGTCAGGATGTATGAGTTTCTTGACCGGTTGGTTACGGTTGCGATCCCCCGCATCCGTGATTTTCGGGGGATTTCATCGAAGTCCTTTGATGGTCGTGGTAACTTCAATTTTGGTATCAAGGAACAGATTATTTTTCCTGAAATTGAGTACGACAAAATTGACGCCCTACGAGGTATGAATATAACTATTACCACCAGCGCCAAAAGCGACGACGAAGGAAAAGCGTTGTTGGCGGCGTTCAAATTTCCGTTCAGGAACTGATCATGTCTAAACTCGTTTTGAAGCTACGCGATCAAAATCGACGCGAAACGGTGAAGAAATTCGCCACTAAACGCTCGGAATTGATGGCTCTGATCAATGATCAGAAGCTGAGCCCCGAAGAACGATACGAGGCGCGGTTAAAGTTGCAAAAGTTGCCGCGAAATGCCAGTCCCGTGCGTTTACGCAACCGTTGTGCAATAACGGGTCGTCCGCGTGGTGTCTATCGAAAGTTCGGCCTCGGTCGCACGAAGCTGCGCGAAACCGCCATGCGTGGGGAAATCCCAGGCGTGATCAAGGCGAGCTGGTAAGTCGCAAGAAAGGCCAAGAACATGAGCATGAGTGATCCTATTGCCGATATGTTGACGCGCATTCGTAATGCGCAGATGTCGGAAAAAAATTCTGTAGCTATGCCTGCTAGCAAGGTGAAAGCAGCGATTGCCAAAGTCTTAAAGGACGAGGGCTATATCGACGACTTTGCGTTGACTGCGGGGGACGGCAAGCCGACGCTTGAGGTGGCCCTCAAGTATTACGCCGGGCGCCCTGTCATCGAAAAAATTGAACGTGTGAGTCGTCCGGGGCTGCGCATCTATAGGCAGAGCGATAGCATCCCGAAGGTCATGAATGGTCTCGGTGTCGCTATCGTTTCCACCTCAAAAGGTGTGATGACCGACCGCAAAGCGCGCGGTCTCGGTATCGGTGGCGAAGTGCTGTGTATCGTCGCATAGTTGAAGCGGCAAACGAGGAATTGCGATGTCTAGAATAGGTAAAGCGCCTGTTGAGCTTCCAGCTAATGTGGAGGTCAATCTTGGTAATAGTGAGATTTCAATAAAAGGGCCGCTCGGCGTACTCAAGCGCACACTATCTGCCCACGTGACTGTGGATAGGGTAGAGCAGGAGTTGCGCGTTGCGCCCGTTGGCAATTCGCACGCGGCCGACGCGATGTCTGGCACTACTAGGGCATTGCTTGCGAATATGGTGCACGGCGTAACCAAGGGGTTTGAGCGGAAACTGCTTCTTGTCGGCGTTGGCTACCGCGCTCAGGCCCAAGGCGATAAGTTGAATTTGACGTTGGGCTTTTCGCACCCTGTAGTTCATCCTATGCCTGAGGGCATTAAGGTTGAGACGCCGACCCAGACTGAAATTTTGATCAAAGGGATCGACAAGCAGGTTGTCGGTCAGATCGCTGCGGAAGTGCGTGCCTATCGTAGTCCTGAGCCTTACAAGGGTAAGGGCGTGCGGTACTCGGACGAGACTGTGGTGCTTAAAGAGACCAAGAAGAAATAGAGGCTGCCATGAAAGACAAGAATCTAGCACGCGTCCGGCGCTCCAAGCGCACGCGTCACGTTATAAAAAATGTGCAAGCAGTCCGTTTGACCGTACATCGTTCCAATGGCCATATCTACGCGCAGGTCATTGACGCAACTGGTTCAAAGGTTCTTGCTTGTGCGTCTACCGTTGAACCTGAGGTGCGCGCCAGTGTGAAGAACGGCGGTAATGTTGCCGCTGCTATTTTGATTGGTAAGCGGATAGCGGAAAAAGCAAAACAAGCGGGTGTCGAAGCGGTTGCATTTGATCGCAGCGGCTATCGTTATCACGGTCGCGTCAAGGCACTTGCAGACGCCGCGCGTGAAAACGGTCTTAAGTTTTAGTTAGGGCGAGAAATGGGCAAACTCCAGGCAAACAAGATGTCGACCGGCGAGCAACGCACGGACGGACTGCGCGAAAAAATGGTCGCAATCAATCGTGTTACTAAGGTCGTCAAGGGCGGTCGCGTGATGGGTTTCGCGGCGCTGGTCGTGGTTGGCGACGGTGATGGCCGTGTTGGTATGGGTAAGGGCAAGGCGCGAGAAGTCCCTGTGTCTGTTCAAAAGGCCATGGACGAAGCGCGGCGCAAGTTGGTAAAAATCAGTCTTAAAGGTGGGACGTTGCAACACGCTGTAGTCGGTCGCCATGGCGCTGCCCGTGTTTACATGCAGCCAGCATCGGACGGAACCGGAATTATTGCTGGCGGACCAATGAGGGCAGTGTTTGAGGTGTTGGGTGTGACCAACGTCTTGGCGAAAATTATCGGCTCAACGAACCCCTATAACGTGGTTCGGGCGACACTTAATGGTTTGCAAGCAATGAACTCTCCAGCTGATGTCGCTGCAAAACGCGGCAAGACGGTCGAAGAGGTCACGGGGTAATCATGGCAAAAGAAAAGTCGGCGGCTAAAACCGTCAAGGTAACGCAGATCAAAAGCATAATCGGGACGGTGCGCTCGCACCGCGCGACGATGTTGGGTTTGGGTTTGCGCCGTATCAATCACACGGTAGAAGTGATTGATACCCCGGAGACGCGCGGTATGATCAAGCGGGTTAACTATCTCGTGAAATGTGAGGGATAAATGTTACTCAACACACTCAAGCCTGCTGTAGGCGCAAAACACGCAAAGCGACGCGTCGGACGCGGTATCGGTAGCGGGCTCGGCAAAACCGCGGGGCGTGGTCACAAAGGCCAGAGTTCGCGTGCAGGTGGGTTCCACAAGGTCGGCTTCGAAGGCGGTCAGATGCCGTTGCAGCGCCGTTTGCCCAAGCGCGGATTTGTGTCGCAGATGCGCAATGATACTGCCGAGGTGCGTAGCGGGGACCTTAACCGCCTGAAAGAGGACGTAATTGATATTTCGGTGCTGAAGGCCGCTGGTATCGTTTCGATACACGCGCTTACAGCCAAGGTTATTTTGTGTGGGGAACTGAAGCGGAAGGTTACGCTATCAGGCTTACTGGCTTCCAAAGGTGCGCGGGCTGCTGTTGAGGCCGCCGGTGGTTCGATCGAAGTTGCCTCAGCTGTCGAAGTTCCTAAGGGCAAAGGCAAGAAAGCTGCTGCTCGCGTTGCAGCGATAGTCAAAGCCGAAGAGCGTGCCGCGACTAATTCGGCGTCTATCGCCGAGGAGAACGCGAAGACTGCTGCGGCTGCAGAGGCTACAGCGGAAGCGAAACCCAAGGTCAAGAAGGTTAAGGTGTCAGCGGATGGTCAGCCTGCGTCGAAATCCAAAGGTGCCAAAGACGGCGCTGGCGGCAAGAAAGCGAAATAGGGCTGATTAAGTTGGCAACTCAGGATTCCATGTTCAGTATGCAAGGCAAGATGGGCGACTTAAAACGTCGCCTGCTGTTTTTGCTTGGAGCACTGATCGTGTATCGCGTCGGCGCTCATATACCTGTACAGGGCATAGATCCTGTTGCTCTTGCAGATTTATTCAAGTCCCAAAAGGGCGGCATACTTGACATGTTCAATATGTTCTCTGGTGGTGCCTTGGAGCGCTTTACGATTCTTGCGCTGGGTATCATGCCTTATATTTCTGCTTCCATCATCATGCAGTTAATGACGGTGGTCTCACCTTCGTTGGAAGCGTTAAAAAAAGAGGGTGAGTCTGGGCGGCGCAAGATTACACAATACACCCGCTACGGTACAGCGGTGCTTGCGTGCTTCCAGGGGTTGGGTATCGCTATTGCGCTTGAGTCGCAACGCGGACTTGTGTTGGAGCCGGGATTGGCGTTTCGTCTGATTACCATGCTGACGTTGGTAACAGGAACAATGTTTTTGATGTGGCTTGGTGAGCAAATTACAGAACGTGGGCTCGGCAATGGGATTTCGTTAATCATATTTAGCGGTATCGCAGCGGGTCTGCCGCAGGCAGTGGCGGGTACGCTAGAACTGCAACGCACCGGTGCGTTCTCAATATTATTTATTTTTATTGTGGCATTTTTGGTCGTCGGCGTAACAGCGTTGGTCTGTTTTGTTGAAAGTGGCCAACGGCGTATTTTGATTAATTACGCTAAACGCCAGGTCGGGCGGAAGATTTATGGCGGGCAGGCCTCGCATTTGCCCTTGAAACTGAATATGTCGGGTGTGATTCCCCCCATCTTTGCTTCTAGCATTATTTTGTTCCCGGCTACTTTGGGGAGTTGGTTTGGGTCTGCTCAGGAGATGCGTTGGCTTGCCGACATTGCGAACACGTTGCGCCCTGGCGAGCCTATTTATGTATTGCTGTATTCGGCCGCAATCGTATTTTTTTGTTACTTTTACGCGGCGTTGATGTTTAGTCCTAAGGAAACTGCGGATAATCTGAAGAAAAGTGGTGCATTTGTTCCAGGTATTCGACCTGGCGAGCAGACGTCTCGTTACATCGAGAAGATTATGTTGCGGTTGACATTGGTGGGATCGGTATACGTCACACTCGTTTGCCTGTTACCGGAGTTTTTGATTGTTTGGAAACAGGTTCCATTTTATTTTGGCGGCACTAGTCTTTTGATCATTGTTGTCGTCACCATGGATTTTCGTTCGCAGGTTATGAATTACATCATGAGTCATCAATACGAGAGCCTGCTTAAAAAAGCGAACTTCAAGGCCGGCGGCGTTTTTCCGGCGCGATAGATGTCTAAAGAAGAAACGATCCAGATGGCGGGCGAGATAGTTGAGACCCTGCCAAACGCAACATTTCGGGTAAAGCTGGAAAATGGCCATACTGTGCTTGGCCATATCTCTGGGAAAATGCGTATGCACTATATACGCATACTGCCTGGTGATAAGGTGACAGTAGAAGTGTCACCATACGATTTAACGCGCTGTCGCATTACGTTTCGCGCGAAATGATACTGACGGGATAGCAAGGAGTAATTATGAAAGTACGCGCTTCGGTAAAGAAGGTTTGCCGTAATTGCAAAATAATCCTCCGCAAGGGTGTTGTGCGGATAATTTGCAAAGACCCTCGTCATAAGCAACGCCAGGGGTAGGCAACGTTTCAGCATATGCTGAAACAAGGTAACCGGTTATAATCTTGGGCTTTCTGTTTTTTGGCGCATTGACCGCAATAAGGTAGACGAATATGGCCCGTATCGGTGGGGTAAACATTCCAAATCATCAGCATGCTGAAATTGCCTTGACGGCAATTTTTGGAGTCGGGCGCAGTCGTGCGCGCTTGATCTGTGTTGCTGCAGGTATTAACACGATAACCAAGATCAAAGATCTCTCAGACTCGGAGATGGAGAAACTGCGCGAACAGGTTGCTAAATTCGCGACCGAGGGTGATCTGCGTCGCGAGGTGTCGATGAACATCAAGCGCTTGATGGACCTGGGAACTTGGAGGGGTTTACGGCATCGGCGCGGGTTGCCTGTCCGTGGGCAGCGCACTCGGACCAATGCTCGCACCCGTAAGGGACCGCGCAAGGCAGCGGTTAAACTCATGAAGGCAGTTTCGGCGTAATGCAGCGCTGAGAACGGAAAGTTAAAAATATGGCAAAAGCAAATACTAGGGTGCGCAAGAAGGTCAAGAAGAATGTGGCGGAAGGTATTGCCCACATTCATGCTTCCTTTAATAACACCGTTATTACGATAACCGATCGCCAGGGTAATGCGTTGTCTTGGGCAACGTCCGGTTCGGCCGGATTTAAGGGGTCCCGCAAATCTACCCCGTTCGCAGCACAGGTTGCCGGTGAGCACGCGGGTAAGGTAGCGCAGGAGTGTGGCGTGAAGAATCTCGAGGTTCGTATTAAGGGCCCGGGGCCAGGTCGCGAATCAGCGATGCGTGCGCTTAACGCTCTTGGTTTCAAAATTACAAGCATCGCCGACGTCACGCCGGTGCCGCATAATGGTTGCCGCCCGCCGAAGCGGCGTCGCATCTAAGGAGAATCGGCTGTGGCCAGAAATCTAGACGCAAAATGCCGGCAATGCCGCCGCGAAGGGGAGAAACTGTTCCTCAAAGGTGACAAATGCTTCACTGACAAATGCGCCGTTGAGCGCCGGAACTATCCGCCGGGTCAGCACGGGCAGAAAAATAGCCGCCTTTCGGGGTATGGTGTCCAACTTCGTGAAAAACAGAAAGTGCGCCGGATTTACGGCTTGCTGGAACGTCAGTTCCGTACAGTCTACAAAAAGGCTGATCAGCAAAAAGGGATCACCGGCGAGAATTTGCTGTTCGCGTTGGAGTCCCGGCTAGACAACATCACCTACAAGATGGGCTTTGGGGCATCGCGTTCGGAAGCTCGGCAGATCGTGCGGCACAACGGCATCTTGGTGAACGGAAAGCGCGTCAATATTCCGTCATACCAGCTACGTCCGGGTGATTTGGTCGAAGTGGCGCCCAAGGCTAAGGAGCATCTGCGGATCAAAGCGGCGGCGGAAGCTGGGGCAGGTCGCGGTTTCCCGGAATGGCTTGAGGTGGACAGTGCAGCGCTTAAGGGCAAGTTCAAGAACATGCCGCAGCGCAGCGATCTGCCTTCAACAATCAACGAATCGCTGGTGATCGAGCTTTACTCGAAATAAACGATAGGACGCGCGGGTGACTAAGTCCCCCGCGTTCCCCATCGGCGGCTGCGTTTTCCGGTGATTGTGCCGGGAGATGCTTAATTGTCAGAGGATCAGGCCATGCAAAGCAGTTCATTTCTCAAACCTCGCATTATCGACGTGCAGAACATCTCGCCGTTCCACGCGAAGGTGACGATGGAGCCATTCGAGCGTGGCTACGGGCATACGCTTGGCAACGCGTTGCGTCGTGTATTACTTTCCTCGATGCCCGGCTATGCGCCGACCGAGGTCAAGATCAGTGGTGTTTTGCACGAGTACTCCACCATTGATGGCGTTCAGGAAGACGTTGTCGATTTGCTGCTTAATCTCAAGGGTATTGTGCTTAAGTTGCACAACCGCGAAGAGGTTACGTTGACGTTGAAGAAGGACGGTGAAGGTATCGTCACGGCCAAGGATATCGAGGCGATGCACGACGTTGAGATCGTCAATCCGGATCACGTTATTGCTCACCTGAGTGTCGGTGGGAAACTTGACATGCAGATTAAAGTTGAGCATGGCCGTGGATATGTTCCTGGCACCGTGCGTACTAACCGTGGCGATCCTTTGCTCGAGGCGGCGACGTCACGCGCGGTTGGCAATATTGTTCTGGACGCGTCGTTTAGTCCAGTGCGTCGTGTCAGCTATCAGGTTGATTCTGCTCGTGTCGAACAGCGTACCGATCTGGACAAGTTGATTGTCGATATTGAAACCAACGGCGCGATTGAACCGGAAGAAGCGATCCGTTATGCGGCGCGCATCCTGGTCGATCAGTTGGTGGTGTTTGCCGATTTGAAGGGCACTCCGGCGCTTGCGGAAACGCCTAAAGCACAGCAGATTGATCCGATACTTCTGCGTCCGGTAGATGATCTTGAATTGACGGTACGCTCGGCAAACTGCCTGAAAGCTGAAAACATCTATTACATCGGCGACCTGATACAGCGAACCGAGAATGAGCTGCTTAAAACGCCCAATCTCGGTCGCAAGTCGCTTAACGAAATCAAGGAAGTTCTGGCGTCGCGCGGGTTGACGTTGGGTATGCGCCTTGAGAACTGGCCGCCTGCCGGTCTCGAGAAAGCTTAAGAGGACAATATGCGTCATCGTCTCGGTTTACGGAAACTCAACCGCACCAGCAGCCATCGCTTGGCGATGCTGCGTAATATGACCGTATCGCTTTTGCGGCACGAAGTCATTAAAACAACTCTGCCAAAGGCCAAGGAGTTACGCCGGGTTGCGGAGCCGATACTTACACTCGGTAAAAAGCCCTCGCTGGCCAACCGCCGTATCGCTTTTAACCGCTTGCGCGACCGTGAGATGGTTGTCAAGTTGTTTGGCGAACTTGGCCCGCGCTACTCCAAGCGTAACGGTGGCTATCTGCGGATTTTGAAGTTTGGCTTTCGTAAGGGTGATAACGCGCCCATGGCACTTGTAGAGCTGATGGATAGGCCCGATCAGACCGAGGACGCGAGTGCGGCAGTTAGCGTAGAGTAGTTGCACGTTGATTCGATCAAAGCCGGCTTAATGCCGGCTTTTTTCTTGGTGCCAAATGAATTTAGCCACTTCAGAGCAAGTCACCGTCTATTCAATCGGTCACGGTAGTCGAATTTGTAGCGAGTTCGTATCGCTGCTGGTGGCGGTTGGTGTTGTTTGCTTGGTCGACGTTCGTTCCTACCCATCGTCAAAACGGCACCCCCAATTCACGCGCATTGCGCTGGAGCCGGCACTCAAGGCGGAGCGTATCCGTTACCTTTGGGAGGGGGAGGCGCTCGGCGGTATGCGGCGGCCGGATCCCGTATCTCCACACGTTGCCTTGACGGATCCTACGTTACGCGGCTATGCGGACTATATGGAGGGTGCCGGATTCACGGGTGGTATCGAAAGATTGGCACTAGCTGGCGGCCGCGAGACGCTGGCCTTCATGTGCGCCGAAAAGGAACCCTTACACTGTCACCGATCATTTATTGCAGATGCTCTTTTATTGCGCGGCGTGCGGGTTCTGCACATATATAGTACTGGTGATGTGCGCCAACACGTGATGCGTCCGGAAGCGCGGATGATCGGCAAAGACACTATCGTCTACGACACGGGAGTGCAACTTGGTTTTGGGTTGTAGACTTTTGAAATTCAGGCGGTTACCAGGGAGCTTCCGGCATGAAAATTACCGCGGTTGAGACGATCGTTGTCAGCGCCCCGATGCTGATCGAGGGCGACGTATTGCCCAAGACGAGCGGCGTAACGCGCACCAGCATGGAAACACTGCTGGTGCGGATCGATACCGACGAAGGTGTCACTGGATGGGGGGAGGGCTTCGGGCACCGCATCTATACAGCCACTAAAGCGGCGATTGATTCCTTCATTGGTCCGATGTGTATCGGTCGTGACCCGACTGAAATCAATATGCTGGTTGATCAGTTGCAGCGAAATCTCGGCGGTGTCGGCCGCAACGGCCCTGCCATGTATGCGCTGTCGGCGATTGATATTGCGTTGTGGGACATCGCGGGCAAACTGGCCGGACTGCCGTTGTATCGCCTGCTCGGTGGTTCGCCACGCAGAGATCTTCCCGCCTACGCAAGTCTCTTGCGTTATGGAGAGGTGCGCGCTGTTAGCCACTACACGGAGCGTGCGCTTAAACGCGGTTACCGCCAGCTCAAGCTGCACGAAATTACCGAGGCGCCGATCAAGGCCGCGCGTGATGTGGCGGGGGCCGATATTCCACTGATGGTTGACTGCAACTGCCCATGGACGATCGATGAGGCGGTTGTGATGGCAAAAAAGCTGGCACCACTGAACCTCAAATGGCTCGAAGAACCGATATGGCCGCCAGAGGACCATCGCGGCCTCGCGCGCGTGCAAAGTGAAGGTGGTATCGCGACGGCGGCGGGTGAAAACGCCATGTTGCCGGAATTCAAGAGCCTGTTTGAACATGGTGCGATTACCTACGCACAACCCAGCGTAACCAAGGTTGGCGGCGTGACGCAGATGCGCAAGGTGATGGCGATGGCCGAAGCATTCGGCGTCAATGTGGTGCCCCATTCGGCGTACTTTGGTCCGGGCTTACTGGCGTCGATACACTGTATTGCGGCGATGACTAATGAAACCCCGGTGGAGCGCTACGATGCAGACTTTGCCGAGAACCCGCTGCATGATGCGATCAATCCAGACGCCAACGGTCGGATTGCAGTTCCGCAAGCCCCCGGACTCGGGCTCGATCCTGATCCGGCCATGATCGCGAAGCTGCGCGTCGGCTAGTCGTTACCGCAGTTTGGCGCGTAGCATATGCTGTATGCTGCCGAGTGATGATCAATGCTGGTCGATGCGGGAGGAGCATGCGGCAAACGATTGAACGACGGCTGGTGGTATTGGCGGCGGCAACAGCATTGATCACGTATCAAGCCTGTGCGCAGACATACCCTTCGAAGCCGGTGCGCATTGTGGTGCCGTTCACTCCTGGCAGCGCGACTGATGTGATTGCACGCATGATTGCGCCGCGGCTTGCAGATCGATGGGGCCAGCAGGTGGTGGTAGACAACCGTCCCAGTGCCGGCGGCACCGTGGCTGGTGGCATCGTAGCCGGTGCTCTGCCGGATGGTCACACCCTGTTGTTTGCGTCATCGGTGTTTGCCGGCAGCGCCGCACTCTATCCAAAACTGCCCTACGACACGCTGCGCGACTTCACCGGCGTGACGCAAATCGGCAGCACGCCGATGCTCATTGGCACTGCTGCAGGCAACGGCATCAAGACCCTGCGCGAGCTCATCACACTGGCGCAACAAAAGCCTGGTCAAATCAATTACGGTTCATCCGGCATCGGCAGCGGCACGCATGTCGGCGGTGAGCTGTTCAGAATGACCGCCGGTATCAACACGGTGCATGTGCCTTACAAAGGCACACCGGAAGCTATCAACGATACGATTGCAGGCCGCATCCATTTTGTCGTTACCCCCACCGTCCCCGCAGTGCCCTTGGTGCGCAGTGGCCGCCTTGCCGGTCTCGCCGTTACCACGCGAGAACGCGCACCGATTCTGCCTGACGTGCCGACCGTGTCCGAGGCCGCGCTCGCCGGTTTTAATTACGAAGGCTGGTACGGGCTCATCGCACCAGCGCGAACACCCGCCAGTGTGATCGAACGTTTGTCGGCCGACGTTGGCGTTATTTTGCGTAACGCCGAGGTTGCGGAACGATTGGCAGCACTGGGCGCTCTGGCAAAGCCCACCTCGGCGGCCGAATTCAATCGTATGGTGAGGGATGAAATTGTCATCCGCGGCAAGGTTCTGAAAGCTGCGGGAGCCACTGCGGAGTAGATGATGAGACGGATATATTTATTTGTCAGGATGGTCAGTTTTGCGCTGTTTTGCCTGAGCGCGGGTGCGATCGCGCAGGAGGGCAGGCCTTTGCGGGTGGTGGTGCCGTTTCCTCCTGGCGGCGCGGTTGACACGCTGGCGCGCGCCTTGTCGGCACCGCTCACCCGCGCGCTTGGCCAAAACATGGTGATCGACAATCGTCCGGGTGCGAACACCGTGATCGGGACCGAGGTCGTGGTGCGTGCGCCGACCGACGGTAACACGCTGTTGTTGATGGCCACCAGTTTTACCGTCAACCCATCGGCGCAGGCGCGGCTGCCCTACGACTCGCTGACTGATCTGGCCGGGGTGAGCCGCGTCGCCTACAACCCTTTGATCATTTGCGTGCATCCCTCCCTACCGGCGCATAGCGTCAAGGAACTGGTGGCCCTGGCACGTGCCCGTCCGCGAGAGTTGACGTGGGGTGTGGCCAGCATCCTTGGTGGCGGACGCATTGCCGGCGAACTCTTTCGCGAGACCGCTAACATTGAGTTGATCAACGTCCCCTACGGTGGTGGCGGTCCGGCGACGGTGGCCTTGCTCGGAGGACACACTAGCATGATGGTTGCCAATGTTCTCGAGTGTTCACCGTATCTGCCGTCGGGACGCATGCGTGCGATTGCCGTGACCTCGCTGGCGCGGTCGGCTGCCGTGCCGAAGGTGCCAACGGTTGCAGAATCCGGTTATCCAGGTTTTGATGCGACGAACTGGTTTGGCGCCATGTTCCGCGGCGGCACTGCCAAACCGGTGATCGATCGCATGAGTGCGGAGATCGGGCGCGCCTTGCAGTTACCGGAGGTCAATGACGTGCTGTCTCGCGTCGGCCTGACCGCAGGGGCCATGACGCCGGCAGAATTCGATATATTCATACGCAGTGAAATGCAAAAGAACGGCCGCATAGTGCGGTCGCTCAAATTAAAAGTGGAATAGGGCGGATTACTGATGAAATGGTATGCCTCGATCAATCTGGCGGGCGGTCTGGTGCTGGCCACTCTGTGTGCCGCACAGGCGGTGGATTTTCCTCAGCGCCCCGTGCGTATCGTAGTACCGATCGGTCCCGGCAGCAGCATGGATATCATTGCGCGTGTGCTCGCGCAAAAACTTAATGAGGCCTGGGGGCAGCCGGTGATCGTTGACAACCGGGCCGGGGCTGGCGGCAATATCGGCGCCGAAACCGTGGCGAAGGCCGCCCCCGACGGTTATACCGTTTTGTTTGCGTCGAGTTCATTTGCCATCAGCCCCTCGGTCTACCGAAAAATGCCGTATGAAGTGCTGCGTGATTTTGAACCAGTGACGCAGATATCGTCGCGTGGCAACGTGCTGGTGGTGGCCGCTGGCTCAGCGTTGAACACGGTGCGCGAACTGGTGGCTTTTGCGAAGGCACGCCCCGGGCAGTTGAGTTTCGGATCGGGTGGTGGCACCGGCAGCTCCGACCATATGGCGGGTGAGCTATTTAATATGCTCGCCGGGGTGCAAATTGTGCATGTGCCCTACAAGAGTGGACCCCAGGCGCAGAACGATTTGATCGGCGGGCAGTTATCAATCTATCTTGGCGGCATTCCGATCCAGCTGCCGATGATCAAGACGGCCCGCGTCAAGCCGCTTGCTACCAGCGGGCTTAAACGATCGCCGATGCTGCCTGAGATACCTACGCTGCACGAATCGGGTGTGACTGGTTATGAGGTGGACGTCTGGTACGGATTGTTCGCGCCACGAGGCACACCTGCCGCGGTGGTGACGCGCGTTGCCGCTGATGTGACGCGCATTGTCCGCACGCCGGCGATGGCCGAGCGCTGGCAGACGCTTGGCGTAGAGCCGGCCGGCACGACGCCGCCAGAGTTTCGCGCCAAATTCAGCGCGGAGATCGATAAATGGCGCCGCGTCGTCAAGGCCGCCCAGATTGAAATCGAATGAGTTTTAGGCGTCCTGCCGGGTCAGCATGCGCCGGATCCCAATACATCACAATATGTCTCGAAATGGTATGACTAAAGCCGTTGCGTTTACCTTGTTTTTTCTGCTCGCTGCTTGTGGCGTCGAAACCGCAGGTAGCGCGGCTACTGCCGTCACGATCAAGAAAAACGAGATCGAGGCAGGTCAAAAAACAATGGAGCAGGCCAAGGAAAAAATCGAAGACGCGGTACAGCAGACGCAGCGCCGCGCTGAAAAAGAAGACGACAAGTAACGGGCGGGGATTCCTTATTCCGCACGCACATTGGCGGTGCGCGCAACCTTGCCCCAGCGTGCGGTGTCTTCACGGATTGCAGCTGCAAACTGATCCGAGGTGTTACCGATGGGTTCCAGCCCGGTAGATTGATAACGTTCGCGCAATTCCGGATTCGCCAGCGCTTTGGCTATTTCGGCGTGCAACTTTGTCAGGATGTCACGCGATGTTATCGGTGACTGCCAATACTGCTGGTGGACTAAATCCTGCTGCAACCCGGATACAGGCCCCGGGCGTTGCAAGCCAAAATGCTTGGGTGAACCGCGCGGGCGGCCGATCAGTTATGCTTCGACGCTTTCAGGTGGCGGGAGCAGATGAAATGGCATCGCAATATAAAAAAGGTCTGCATGACATCGGCAATGGTTGTTATGCTTGGTTGCAGCCGGATGGCGGCTGGGGGTTCAGCAACTCGGGCTTGATCGTCGACGGCGGCGAGACGCTGCTGGTCGACACGCTGATGGATTTGGCGCATACGCGCGAGATGCTCGACGGCTATCGTGCCGCGGTGCCTGCGGCGGCGCGTATCGGTACGCTCGTTAATACGCATTCTAACGGTGACCACACCTACGGCAACCAGCTGCTTGCCGGTGCGCGCATGATCGCCAGTCGCGCCTGCGCCGAGGAAATGGAACAGAGGCCGCCAGAGGAACGTGCGGCGATGATGCGCAACTGGCGCGATTACGGCGAGGCGGGGGCTGCCTGGCATGATCTCTACGACGGCATCTTCGATTTTGAAGGCCTCGTCTATACGCCGCCGACCGAGATCTTTGATGACGAGCTCACCGTAAGGGTGGGCGGCAAAGAGGTGCGCCTGACGATGGTCGGGCCGGCGCATACGCGCGGCGACGTGCTGGTGCACCTGCCGGCCGAACGCACGGTGTTCACTGGAGACATTTTATTTATCGGCGGTCATCCGGTGTCGTGGGACGGACCGATTTCAAACTGGATCGCTGCCTGCGAAAAAATACTCGCCTGGGATGTCGATGTCATCGTGCCGGGCCACGGGCCGGTCACCGACAAGGCGGGTGTTCGCGCCGTCAAACACTATTTCGAATATCTGACCGTCGAGGCGCGTAAGCGTTACGACGCCGGCATGAGTGAAGCAGAGGCGGGTTTGGATATTTCGCTTGACGGGTTTCGCGAATGGATCGACAGCGAGCGCGTGATCGTCAACGTTGCCACACTTTATCGTGAGTTCAGCGGCGACCCGCACAAACCCAATGTGCTGGAATTTCATGCCCGCATGGCGCGCCTGCGCAAACCACGCGCTCAACGCTGAAACTCAAGGAACCTTGATGAAGATAGAACTTGACGAAACCCATGACCCTAAACGCACGAGCTGGGTGGCCACGGCGCAGGGGCACCGCGACTTTCCGCTGCAGAACCTGCCGCTGGGTATATTCAGTATCGATGGAAATGCGCCACGCGGCGGTATCGCGATCGGGGATTCGATTTTTGATCTGAAGGCGGCGCTGGGCGCCGGTTTGTTTAGCAGTGCAGCCGAAACCGCTGCCGCAGCCGCGATTGGCGCGACGCTCAACCCGCTGCTGGCACTAGGCGCAGAGCCGCGCCGCGCGTTGCGCCGTCGTGTGTTTGCTTTGCTCTCCGGAGAAGGCACGGATAACGCGGCCGCGCAAAAAATCGCATCGACCCTGCTGCACGATGCGGCGCGTTGTGTGTTGTATGTGCCGTCGCGCATCGGCGCCTACACCGATTTTTACGCCGGTGTTCATCACGCCACCAACGGCGGTTTGCGCAGAAATGCAAATCCGCCGCTGGCAGCGAATTACAAACACGTGCCGGTGGCGTATCACAGCCGCGCGTCGAGTGTGCGGGCGTCGGGTTTTCCGGTGCGGCGTCCACACGGTCAAACCGATGTGGTGCCTGATCAGCCGGCCTTTGGGCTTACCCGTAAACTTGATTTTGAGCTCGAATTGGGTATGTGGATCGCTTCCGGCAACGCGCTTGGCGAGCCGGTGCCGATTGGCCGGAGCGGCGAGCAGCTGGCGGGACTGTGTTTGCTCAACGATTGGTCAGCGCGCGATATTCAGCGTTGGGAGTCGGCGCCGCTGGGGCCGTTTCTGGCGAAAAATTTCTGCACCACGGTTTCGCCATGGATCATCACAACCGAGGCCTTGCTGCCGTTCCGTATCGCACAGGCGGCGCGGCCAGAAGGTGATCCGCGTCCTCTCGATTATCTGTGGGATGATGAAGATCAAAAAAGCGGTGCGTTTGATATCGAGCTCCAGGCGCTGATTTTGACACCTTCAATGCGCGCAAAAAAAATGCCTGCGCAACGCCTCTCGCTGACCAATACGCGGCATCTGTATTGGACGCTGGCACAATTGGTCGCGCATCACACTTGCGGTGGGTGCAATCTCGAGCCCGGCGATTTGTTCGGTAGCGGCACCATTTCAGCTCCGGATACCAGCGGTTATGGCAGTTTTGCCGAACTCAGTTTTGATGGCAGGCAACCACTCACGCTAGCCTCGGGCGAACAGCGCGCCTATCTTGAAGACGGTGACGAGCTGGTCTTGCGCGCACAGGCGCGGCGCGAGGGTTTTGCCGCGATCGGCTTTGGCGACTGCCACGGCACTATCGTCGCCTCGCTCTAGCCGGTCGATGGCCCGACTGCCGCGGGCGTAAGCCCTCCGTAAGGATTGCGCGCGATCATAGGCGGTGTCGGGTCTGCGTCCAGGCTGTTAGCCGCAGGCAATTTCTTTCAATGTATTCGACTTGTGTTCGACGCCAAGTCGTGGAGTTTCATCATGACAAAGCTTATCGCATGCCTGCTGCCTTTTTTCTGGTCCTGTCTGGCATTTGCCGAAGACGTCAAAGATGCGCCGATTCCGACTGAAATGAACTGGGTTGGTATCGCCGTTTTTGCGTTGATATTTTTTGGTGGTTCATTTGGTTTTATCGCTATGATCTGGTGGAAAGGCCGTGGCAAGAAAGCTGACCAGGATGCGCCAGCAAAATAATCCATAAGGCAGGATACGCGCGGGCACACAACCCGCCCGCGATCAACACGGATCGCATCCGTTCCGCGTATCCGTCCGCCTGCCGCACGGTGAACGGATACGCTATGCTTCGGCCCCTGGGAAGCCGGCCATGACACTCCTTTATGCTGCTCCGGTCTGCAAATTCAAATTCAAACGGAGACAGTGATGGGTGCAACGGATGTTGTAGCGCAATTTGTAACCTCGTTGAAGACGCAGGATCTGCCGCAGGAGGCGCTGCGGCGTGCGCGTACCGCACTGCTCGATTGCATCGGTTGTGCGATCGCCGGTGCCAAATATTCCTCCAGTGCGCTATTGCTGGATTTCATTCGCGACTGCGGCGGCGCGCCGCAGGCCACGGTGGTCGGCACCAACCTTAGAACCTCTGCCCCTGACGCTGCGTTGGCCAACGGCATGTTGTCCTCTGCGCTGTTATACGAAGACACCTGTTTGATCATGCCGGGGCATGCCACCGCCACGCTGTTGCCAGTGTTGCTGGCGCTCGGCGAAACACGGCATCTTTCCGGGCAGGCGCTACTCGAAGCTTATATCGTCGGTTTCGAACTCGAAGCGGCACTCGGTCCGGCGATCGGCCCCGATCATTACGAACGCGGCTGGCATGCCACGGCCACCGTCGGTACCATGGGCGCGACCGCGGCGGCCTGTCGTTTGCTCGGCTTGGATGCGGAGCGCGTGCGCATGGCGCTCGGGATCGCCACTTCACTAGCCGCCGGTTCGCGGCAGAATTTTGGCGCGATGATGCAGGCGTTTCACTCCGGTGTTGCGGCGCGCAACGGCATTACCGCCGCTTTGCTCGCACAGCGCGGCTTCACCGCCGATCCGGCGATCCTCGAAAGCCGTATGGGATTTTGTAATCTCTACGGCATCGGTACCGCCAAGCTCGACGCGGCGATGGCAACACTGGGTCGCGATTTCGCGCTGCTCGGGCCCAACCTGTATCTCAAGCTCTATCCCTGTGGTTTTCCATTGCAGCGGCCGATCGATTGTGCGCTTGAACTGGCCACTGCGCATGACCTGAAGGCGGACGACATCGAGGAGATCCGCTGCGGCGTGCATTACCTGATTCCAGAGACGGTGTTTCACGTTAATCCGCAGACCGGGCTGCAGGGGCGCACCAGTATTCCTTATTGTGTGGCGCGCGCGATCATCGACCGGCGTATGGGGCTGGCGCAGTTCTCTGATGAGAAAGTGCAGGATCCGGCGGTGCGTGCGCTGATGGCACGTGTGAAGACCGTGGTGCCGGCGGAGTTGAGCCGCGAGGCGCTGCGCGGTAAGGTCAATGCGATCGCCGCCCCGGCGGTGATGGAAATCGTCCTGCGCGATGGGCGCACCCTCAGCACCCGGGTCGCGCAATTTCGCGGCGCCGGCGAGCGTCCGCTCAGCGATCTTGAGGTGGTCACCAAGTTTCGCGAATGCGCCGGCATGGTGCTCGATGCGCCGCGCGTCGAACGCGCCCTCGACATGATTACCCACCTCGAAGCGCTCGGCGATGCGGCTGAACTGGCCGTTCTGCTGGCAGCCTGACTATACCCCGCGCCGACGCACAGTCTCCAGTGGATGCGCTATGATGCTCTCCGACAAGACACGCAGGGGCGCCAGCGCCTCCCGCCGTGTCAGTTAGGGTCCGGATCAACAATACTTGCCAATCAGGCAAATCATCGGAGGGGTTCATGGCAAAACTCAATATCAACGGCAGGACACATGACGTCAAGGTCGAAGCCGATACACCACTGTTGTGGGCGATACGCGAACAGGTTGGCCTGACCGGCACCAAATACGGTTGCGGTGTTGCGCAGTGCGGCGCTTGTTCGGTGCATATCAACGGCGAGTTACGGCGTTCCTGCGCCATTCAGGTCTCGACTGTGAAGGCCTCGGACAAGATCGTTACCATCGAAGGTCTGTCGCGCAACAGTTCCCACCCGGTGCAAAAAGCCTGGCTTGAAGTCGACGTGCCGCAATGCGGTTACTGCCAGTCGGGGCAGTTGATGGCGGCTGCCTCTTTGCTGAAGAAAAATCCGAATCCGAGCGACAAGGATATTGACGAGGCGATGACCAATATCTGCCGCTGCGGGACCTACCAAAGAATCCGTGCGGCCGTGCATGTCGCCGCCGATATGGCCAAAGGCGGTGCTGCCGCCAAAGCCAAAGCCTAGGCCGGGGGAGAATAATCATGACGACACAAAAAAAATCCGCGCTTGCCAACAGCGCACGCCGTAAATTTTTGATCTCCACCGCGGCCGCAGGCGGCGGACTGGCGATCGGTATGCATCTGCCGTTTGCTGCCAACGCAGCGGACGCCAAGGCCGCTACTGGTGCCGAGGTCAATGCATGGGTGGTGATCAAGCCGGACAACACCTGTGTGATCCGTATTGCCCGCTCGGAAATGGGGCAGGGCACCGAGACCGGTCTGGCGCAGCTGGTTGCAGAGGAACTCGAATGCGCATGGAAAAACGTTACTACCGAATTCATTACGCCCGGACAGAATCTTGCGCGCAAACGCGTATGGGGTGAGATGGGCACCGGCGGCAGCCGCGGTATCCGCACATCGGAAGATTATGTGCGTCGCGGCGGTGCCATTGCGCGGGTTATGTTGTTGCAGGCGGCGGCTGAGGATTGGAAGGTGCCGGTCGATGAGTTGACTGTTGCAGACGGTGTGATTACGCACGCGGCATCGAAGCGTTCGACTACCTATGGCAAGGTCGCTACGGCGGCTTCCAAGCTGACCCCGCCCGATGCCAAGAGCATCAAGCTTAAGGACCCGCGTACCTGGAAAATCGCCGGCCAGCCCTTGAAGCGCATCGGCACGCCGGCCCGCCTCGACGGTTCGCTGGTCTATGCGATCGACATGAAATTGCCCGGCATGCTCAATGCTGCGATCAAGGCCAGCCCGGTGTTTGGCGGCAAGCTGGTTAGCTTCGATAACGACAAGATCGCTGGCCTGCCTGGGGTCAAGCGTGCGGTGCGTGTCAATGACTTTACCGTCGCAGTGGTGGCCGATACCTGGTGGCATGCGAAGAAAGCCCTTGATGCACTGCCCATCGTCTGGGATGAGGGCCCCAATGCCAAACAATCAAGCGCGACCATTGCCGAGCGTTTGAAAGAAGGTCTGACGGCGACGACTAACGTGCACGCCTTCCGCAATGAGGGCGATGCGCTCAAAGCGATTGCCGGTGCGGCGAAAAAAGTCGATGCGGTCTACACCACGCCTTTTGTGCCGCACATCACCATGGAGCCGATGAACTGTACCGCGCGTATTACCGCGGACAAGGCGGAAATCTGGGTGGCGACGCAGAATGCCGAGGCATCACTGGCGGCCTTGTCCGAGCAGTCGGGCCTGCCGCTGGCGCAGTGCGAGGTCTACAAGCATGTGCTCGGAGGTGGTTTTGGTCGTCGCGGCGGCAATCAGGACTTCGTCCGCCAGGCTACGGATATCGCCAAGCAGTTTCCGGGCACGCCGGTGAAGATGATCTGGAGCCGCGAAGAAGACATGACGCATGACTTCTTCCGTCCGATTTCACAGTGCAAGATGAGCGCAGGGCTCGATGCCAACAACAAGCTGGTCGGTTTGCATGTGCGAGTCTCCGGGCAGTCGATCAACGCCTGGGTCAATCCGGCGGCGATCCCTGACGGCTATAAGGATAATCGACAGTTGCAGGGTTTTGATTCGAAGCCCGGTGATGCGCAGCTGGGTTACGCGGTGCCGAATCTGCTCGTTGAGTATTCGATGCGCAACACCCACGTGCCGGTCGGCGCATGGCGTGGCGTTAATACCAACCAGAACGGCCTCTACATGGAATGCTTCATGGAAGAGGTGGCGCGGGCCGCTGGCGTGGATTCGCTGGAGTTCCGGCGTGAGATGATGGCGAAGTTTCCCAAGCATCTTGGCGTTTTGAATGCGGTGGCTGAGAAGGGCGACTGGGGCAAACCGCTGCCGCCCGGTGTGTTTCGCGGCATCGCGCAGTTCATGGGCTACGCTAGTTATTCGGCGGCGACCGCCGAGGTGTCTGTGAGTCCGTCAGGCGAAGTGAAAGTCCATCGCATGGTGCTCGGTGTCAACTGCGGACATGCCGTCAATCCGCACCAGATCGCAGCACAGGTCGAGGGTGGTGCGGTGATGGGTTTGAGCGCGCTCTTGTATGAAGAGCTGACGGTTGAGAACGGACGTATCGTGCAGGATAACTTCCACACCTATCCGGTCTTGCGCATGGCGGCGATGCCGAAGATCGAAACAGTCGTTGTGCCGACCTTTGATTTCTGGGGCGGTGTGGGTGAACCGACGATCTGTGTGGTGCGGCCGGCGGTGATGAACGCAATCTTCGCGGCCACTGGCAAGCCGGTGCGCACCGAGCCGATCAAGGGCGTGAAGCACGCTTAAGGCGCGTTCAGGCAGTGTTAAAAAAAGCCGTCCCTTCGGGGGCGGCTTTTTTGTTGGGCGAGCGCGCTTACTGAGCGGTGACGCCGGCGAGCTTTGCCGCTTTTTTGTAGCGCTCGATTTCCATCGGCAGCAGTTCGCTGAACTGCGACGCCGGCAGCAGCCAGGCTTCGGCACTTTCGCCATCGAGAAACTTTTTCATTTCGGGCGTTGCCAGCGCTTTGCTGATGGCGGCATGGATGGCGCCGATACGCTCGGCACTGATGCCGGCCGGTGCGAACATCCCCCACCAGAGTTCATAGGTGTAACCGGGCACGCCCGATTGCGCGATGGCCGGCAAGCCCGGCAACAGCGGGCTCGGTTCCGCGCTCGTCACAGCGAGCGCGCGAATGCGGTTGGCTTTGAGTTGCGGGTTGACCGCCGCCGCGCTGGCGATCACCAGTTCGATCTCGCCGGCGGCCAGCGCCGTCACCGCCGGGGCGATGCCTTTGTACGGGATGTGCGTGAGCTTGACGCCCGCCGCCGCGGCAAATAACGCGCCAGAGAAATGATTGTTGCCGCCGGTGCCCGAGGATGAATAGTTTAGGGTGTTCGGATTTTTTTTTGCCAGAGCGACGAGTTCTTTGACACTTTTTGCCGGCACCGAGGGGTGAATCGCGAGGATCATTGGCGCGCGCGCGAACATGCCCACTGGCACGATGGCACGTGCCGGATCAAACGGCAGTTTGTCGCGCACGGCGGCGGTGGCCGGATATGACGAGGTATGTGCGAGCAGCGTGTGGCCGTCGGGCTCAGCGCGGGTGGCGAGTTCTGTGCCGATCATGCCGCTGGCCCCCGGACGGTTGTCGACGACCACGTTCTTGCCCCATATTTCAGTCAGGCGGACGGCGACTGCGCGGGCGATGACGTCGATGGATCCGCCTGGCGGATAAGGCGTGATGACCTGCACGTTGCGCGACGGAAAGGCCGTCTGCGCAAATGCCGCCGGCACCGCATAGCCAGCAAGAATGAGTACGGTTGTCGTTACGGTTGCGGTTGCGATTGCGTAGCGCGTCGGTTGTAAGAATAATTTCATGCCGTGCTCCTGGGTTACAAAGGGCTTAAATGAAAAATCGTTAATCCCACGCCGGTGCGCGCCCCGCAGGGTTGGCGATCCGGCCGTCGGCGCGTTTGAGTGTGTGTATACGCTGCATTTCGTCAGCACTCAGGGTGAAATCGAAGACGTCGAGGCTCTCGCGCATATGTTTGGCGTCGCCCGAACGCGGGATCGGTGCGACGATGTCCTGTTGGATCAACCAGCGCAGTGCGATTTGCGCGATGGTGCGGCCCTTGGCTTTGGCGATCTCGCCGAGCACCGGATCGTTGAAAATACCGCCGCGTGCCAGCGGGCAGTAGGCCATGAAGATCAGGCCTTTGCTGCGGCAATGGGCGAGCATTTTGGTTTGATCGAGGTAGGGGTGGTATTCGGCCTGCAGCACTGAGAATTGCTCGGGACACAGGCGCATCGCCTCGTCGAGCAGCGCGATGTTGAAATTGGCGACACCGATAAAGCGGGTCTTGCCTTCGCGCCGCGCCTTGGCCAACGCGTCCATGGTTTCTGCGAGCGGGATCTTATCAATGGTCGGCCAGTGCACCAGCAGCAGATCGACATAATCGGTTTGCAGGCGGCTGAGACTTTCCTCGACCGAGCGCGCAAAATCAGCGGCGCGCAAATACTCATGCGACACCTTGGTGGTGAGAAAAATATCCTTGCGGGCGACGCCGGATTTCTTGATGCCGTTGCCGACGCCCTGCTCGGAGCCGTATTTCCAGGCGGTGTCGATGTGGCGGTAGCCAAGTTGCAACGCGGTGGCGACAACGTCCGTGCAGTCGCCGAGTTGTGAGGTACCAAAGCCGATGGTGGGGATGCTGGCGCCGTGCGCCGTGAGCATAGGATTCATAGGCGTTTTCCTGGGTCGTGGGCGATGCATGCAAATTTCAGAGAAACCGCGTGATTAGCATTTGCACGCAGGGTAGCCCTGCTGTTTGGGTTGGTGTTTGAGGCTTGCGGTCAGGCAGATTATGCCGCAAGTTCAGGGCGTGCCGCCAACCGCAGGAGACCCCCGCTGGGGGCGCGAATTGATTACACTCGGGGCTGTCCAAATTGTTCATTTAGGAGGAGATGCAAATGGAAATCAAATCAACCTTGCAGGTGCTCAATCAGGCCGACTATCCGGGTCGGCGCGGCGTTACCGATGGCCAGACCTATCAGCGGCTGGTCGGCTGGCCCGAGGTCAACGAAACCGACCGCGTGCGGCTGGGGCGCGCCACTTACAAGCCCGGCACCTACGAGCAGTTGCACTGGCACCCGATCGAGGCCTGTTATTACGTGATTGCAGGGCATGCCACGGTACGCGATTTCAACGGCAAGGAAACCGAGGTCGGGCCCGGCTCCATGATCTATGCGCCGCCAGGAATCGCCGGTGCGCACGAATGGGAGGTCAAGGAACATCTTGAACTCCTCGACATCCGCGCCTGTAATGAAACTAACCGCAAAATCCAGTACACCGTCGACAAGGAAACCAAGCGCTCCTATATCGATCTGGAGGATTTGCATTATCGCGATGCGATCAGCTTCAAGTCGCATTACTAAAAATGCGCATCGGGTAAGGCGTGAGGCGGGAGGAGAAAGCAATGTTGATTGCACAGCGTAAACATGTTCTGGCAGCGGGCGTCCTGTTCATCTCAGGGCTTGCAACTGCTTTCGCGCAAACCTATCCGTCGAAGGCGATCCGCATGGTGATGCCGTTCCCGCCGGGCGGGCCGACCGACATTGTCGGCCGTCTGGTGGCGCAGAAGCTGTCCGAGCAGGTCGGCCAGTCGGTGGTGGCCGATAGCCGCCCCGGGGCAAGCGGCAACGTTGGTCTTGAGATCGCATCGAAGGCACCGGCCGACGGCTACACCATTGTGCTGAGCTCACCGGTGATTGCCTTGAGCCCCTTGCTCTACGGCAAGCTCAACTATGATCCGTGGAAGGATCTCGCGCCGATCGCACTGGTTGGGGCTGTGCGCAACGTGCTGGTGGTGCATCCTTCGGTGCCGGCGAAAGATCTCAAGGAGCTTGTCGCCATCGCGCGCAAGCAACCCGGCAAACTGAGTTACAGCTCTGGAGGCATCGGCACCACGACGCATCTCGCCCCCGAGCTCTTTAAGAACTTGGAGAAGCTCGATATTCTGCATGTGCCCTACAAGGGCTCGGGCCTCGGGCTGATTGGTTTGGTCAGCGGTCAGGTCGATATGGCGGTGGTGGCCGCACCAGTGGCGCTCGGGCAGGTGCAATCCAAACGCGTGCGCGCGCTGGCGGTGCTGTCACCCGAACGTCTGGCCGATTATCCCGGTGTGGCGACGACGAAAGAGCAGGGTTTTGCCAATTTTGAAATCAGCGTTTGGTACGGCATCCTCGCGCCTACCGGTACCCCGCGCGAAATCATCAACCGGCTCAATGCCGAACTGGCCAAGGCGGTGCACGCGCCTGACATGAAGCCACGCTTTGCGCAGGCTGGTGTCGAACCGCTGACCAGCACGCCGGATGAGTTCGCCCGTTTCATCCAGAGCGAGGCCGTGCGATTTGGCAAGGTGATCAAGGAAGCCGGCATTAAAGGCGAATAGTTGAAACGGCTGAATATGTCGAAACCCGAATTGTTGCTGACGCGTGCGATTTACAAGCCAGCGATGGCGGCGCTGGAAGCCGCCTACGAAGTGCATCACCTGTGGAGTGCCGCCGACCCGGCGCAGATGATGCGTGAAGTCGGGTCGCGCATCCGTGCCTTGGTAACGCCGGGCATTATCGGTTTCACGCGCCAGCAGGTCGAGGCGCTGCCGGCGCTGGAAATCATCACCCTGTTTGGCAGCAACACCACACTCGATCTGGCGCCGGCGCGCGAGCGCGGTATTCCGGTGACCAATACGCCCGATTCGATTTCCGGCGCGGTGGCCGATCTCGCACTAGGTCTGATGGTGGCTTCGATGCGGCGCATCTGCGAATGTGATCGTTACATGCGCACCGGCACCTGGCCCACCACGGTGCCGCCGGTCGGGCGCGAAGTGCGTGGCAAGGTCTGCGGCATCGTCGGTCTCGGCCGCATCGGTCTGGGCATTGCGCAGCGCGCCGCCGCCTGCGGTATGACGATTCGTTATCAGGGGCCGCGGCGCAAGGCCGATATCGCCTATCCCTACTATGAGGATGTGTTGAGCCTGGCGCGCGAGAGCGACTGTCTGGTGGTGACTTGTCCGTTGACGCCGGCCACGCGCAACCTGATTGATGCGAAGGTGCTCGAGGCGCTGGGCGCGGACGGCTTTCTCATCAACGTGGCGCGGGGTGCGATCATCGACGAAGAGGCGATGATCGATGCGCTGCGTGAAAAACGCATCGCCGGCGCGGGACTCGATGTTTATCGCGATGAACCGCAGGTGCCTGCGGCGCTGCTGGCGCTGGATAACGTGGTGATGACGCCGCACGTTGGTTCGACCACGCTGGAAATCCGCGAGGGCCGCAAGCAGATGGTGCTGGCAAATCTGCACGCGCATTTTGCGGGGCAGGCGCTGCCGTCGCCGCTGACTTGATTCCCGCTTGTGCGCGGGGTGGTTCAATACTTCTGCTAAACGCGAGCGTGAGCTCGCCGGGTTTTATCGAGCGGGTTTATCCCGCTTGGTAAAACCCGTTGTAGCTCCCTCTCTCACCCCGGATTGCTACAATCGGTTGCCCTGAAAGCTCCGCCCAGCTTGCTGCCGCAGGGTTTTCTTTTTTAAGAAGATGGTAGCGACGAAGAAGGCGACACCGGCGTCTCTATCGGTATACGCGGTCCGGTCACTGTTCAATCTGCTTTCAGCATTGAGACTATTGACATTACCAGTACCCAGATTACAAAGAGCGTCAGCGGCGAGGGTGATGGAACCAAGCGCGGCTCTGACACGATGGGGATGAAGCATCGTGTAGATCATGGTGTATGTGTATTTTACGGCAGCATGAATCCACAATTGGCTGAGAAAACCAGATTCACTGACGAGGATGCCAACGCGATCAAAGTGGTGTTGCCTAAGTTGTTTGAAAACGACGAATCCTCCGCGAGGCCGGCCGGAAGCATGGAAGTGCTGCGAGTAATTTGGTGGTAACACAACTGCAAATCCGGTCAGTATTCGTCAGCCAAAATTCATCAAACGCTGCGTGACGCGTTAAAGCCGGACGGAATCTATGCACTTTCGAACCTGGATGGACTGATTCCGGAGGAACTCAGGGGTTCTGATTCAATAGCCAATCTACCGCCGGCCTGCCCAATACCCCGGTTGGCGGCTTTGGTGCGCAACCGCAACAATGATTATGCTTGAAGGTTGAACACGATAAATCAGACTTTAAGGGTAATCGTGAAGACTGATGCGGCGGGTATTGTGTTCGATACGCTCACCGATTTCCGGGTTTTCGAGCAATTATTCGGCTGTATGGACGGCCGCATCTCGAAAGTCACTGGCGATTCTGTGTCCCGCGTTGTCACGATAAAATCGTACCGCTTCGCGGAATTCGGCGTGAGCGTGACTTTCCCAGACCAGTCTCAATTGCCGGGCTGTTTCAGCAGTTTGTCCATTTCCGCGAGCACTTCTTTATGCGGAACTAGCGTTGCGGTACCAGCATCGATTTCCGCCACACGGCGGGCAATTTCTTCGCTCCAGGCATTGGCGACAACTTTTTGGGAGTCATATACTTCGCCATCAAGGCTGACGATCAGGCGATGCGCGAGTTCGCCACGCTCTTTCAGTGACAACTGCAATGCCTGTTCTTCAAGTTCTTTTAACGCTGCACCCATGATGCCCTCCGCGATAAACAGTGCCGAGTGTTTATGTTAGCACCCAGCCCATGGACGATGCCAATCCGATCGCGATTTCCGCACTCCAGCACTAAGCCTATTGCCCGCGTCAATGCGCGCTGATTCACGTCGAACAGGCGTTTGACGATAACCTTTATACGGCGCGCGGTCAGGCGGTGCATCGGTTGGTCGACATCCCTGGTTACGAAATGAGGGTGGGGGTTAAAGTGGAGCGTGCATTGCCGTTAGGGTCCTAGCGGCTTCGATTGATCGGGAAGGCTGACGTTGTTGAATTTCAACCTGGGGGGTACGGTAGTGCCAGTTGAGTTTAAACACGGGCGCAAACGCGAAAAGATACACGATGATATACAACTGGCGGCGCAGGCTATTTGTCTCGAAGAGATGCTACATATCCGTGTGCCGCTTGGCGTGATATATCACGCCTCCAGTCGCAGGCGACGCGAGGTGTCATTTACCTCCGAGCTTCGTGGTCTGGTCGAGACTACGGTAATGGGAGTCAGAGAGATGATGTCCCTCGCGGCCCTTCCTGCCCCCGTGAATGGCGAACGCTGTCGGGCTTGTCCATTAATTGACGCCTGTCAGCCCGAAGCACTCGCCGACACGGCGCGTCTGCTGCGCATGCGGGAGCAGCTTTTTAGGGGGGGCTGAATGCAAACGGTATTTAATACTCTCTACGGTTAATGCGTGCGGCGCGTGCGGCGGGTGAGCAAGGAGAGGCTGAATCCCTCACGCGTGCAGTTGATGATCTGCCGGCAAGCTTGCGGGTGTTGGCATCGGTGTCTGATCTGGACGTTTTGCGTGGTATTGAAGGTGAGGCGGCGCGCGGCTATTTTCAGGCCGTGAATTACGTCATCAAACCACCACATAGAACAGAGTTTGCATTTACGGGACGTACGAGACGCCCCCTACTTGATCCACTTAACGCATTGTTGTCATTTTTATATTCGATGCTTGCCAATGATTGTCGCTCGGCACTGGAAAGTGTTGGACTTGATCCTCAATTGGGGTTCTTGCATGCGGTTAGGCCAGGGCGTGCTGCTCTCGCGCGCGATTTGATGGAAGAGTTCTGGGCTTATTCGGCAGATCGGATTGCGGATTGCCATGACACTGGTTAATCGCGCGCAAATCACGCCTGATGAATTTGAGCATCGGGAAGGCGGAGCGGTTTTGCTTAATGAAAAAGGCGGGAAGGCGCTTGTGGTGGCGTATCAGGAACGCAAGCAGGAGGAGGTTCAGCATCCTTTACTGGAATCCAAGGTCCAGATAGGGATGCTGCCTATGATTCAGGCAAGGCTGATGGCGCGCAATATAAAGCTTGAAGTCGATCAATATCTGCCGTTTATGGCGCGTTAGCTTGGGGCACTATGCTGATTATCGTGAGCTATGACGTTTCAACCGAAACGCCGGGCGAAAACGGCTTAGGCGTATTGCAAAAATATGTGAAAGCACCGGGCAGTGCGTTCAAAAATCTGTGTTTGAGTGCAAAGTTGATGAAAACAAGTATGCAGAGTTGGTGCGTCGCTTGTTGGCGGAATTCGACGACAACGAAGATAGTCTTCGCTTTTACCGCATCACAGAACCATCCCGGCTGCGTGTTAAAGAGTATGGAAAGTTCAAGGCAAAAGACTTTGAGGCTCTGCTGGTTGTGTAATGCGCGAACCCTGATTGATGGCGCCGGACGGTATCGGTTCGCGCGTTAAAATCGAAATTCGTCAGCGATTCCGAGGCTTGGGTCGATGCCGTATCGCCCGACATTCGTGTCGGGCGTGGATTAAAGCGCGCTTTGCGTCGTGTCGGTGGTGCCGCGACGTGCGGTATCGCCAACAATCATGCCCAAGGTAAAATTTTAAACCGACTGCTCAAGCCTTCACCAAAATTACGCGATAGTCGTTGACGTTGGTGCGCGTTGGGCCGGTGATCACCAGATCGCCGAGCGCTGAAAAAAATCCATAGCCGTCGTTGTTGCTGAGGTGTTGCTGCGCGTTGAGGCCTAGTGCGGCGGCACGCGCGAGGGTATCCGGTGCGCTGATTGCACCAGCGTTGTCTTCGCTGCCGTCGATCCCATCGGTGTCGCAGGCCAGCGCATGCACATCGGCCTGACCTTGGAGTTCGGTGGTGAGGGCGAGCAGAAATTCGGCGCAGCGGCCGCCGCGTCCCTTACCGCGGACGGTGACGGTGCATTCACCACCTGAAATCAGCGCCAGCGGCGCGCGCCACGGCAGGCCGCGTGTCGCGACTTCGCGTGCCAGTGCGGCGTGCAGGGCGGCGATGGCACGTGCTTCACCGGTTACGCTGTCACCCAGGATCACTGCAGGAATGCCTTGTGCCGCAAAATAATCCGCAGCCGCGCGCAAGGATTGTTGCGCGGTAGCAATCACACGGTTTTCCGTGCGCGCAAAGATCGGGTCGCCGGGCTTGGGCGTCTCGCCAATTTCACCACACGCACCGCGTTGCAGGGTTTGCAGCACTGCCGGCGGCACTGCGCAGTGATAACGCGCGAGTATCTCTAAAGCATCGGCATAAGTCGTGGGGTCGGGGGCGCAGGGCCCGGAAGCGATGTGTGTCGGGTCGTCGCCCGTCACGTCGGAAATCACCAGCGCACGGATCGGCGCTGCGCAGGCAGCGGCAAGACGCCCGCCCTGGATCGACGAGAGATGTTTTCTGACGGTGTTGATTTCCTGGATCGCCGCGCCACTGTGCAGCAAGGCCTGCGTGACGGCTTTCAAATCAGCCATGCTGATCGATGCAACTGGCAGCGACAGCAGGCTCGAGCCACCACCGGACACCAGTGCCAGCAGCAGGTCATCTTGGGTGAGTGATTTGACCGCGTTAAAGATGCTGCGTGCAGCGCTTTCACCGGCGGCATCGGGTACCGGATGGCCGGCTTCAAGCACGGCGATGCGTTGTGTCGGCAGGCCATGATCATAGCGAGTGATGACAGTGCCTTCCAGTGGCGCATGCGCGGGCCAGTGCTGCTCGACGGCCAGTGCCATGGCGGCGGCCGCCTTGCCCGCACCGATCACCAGTGTGCGGCCGACCGGTGGTGGTGGCAGATGTGCCGGCACGATCTGCAAGGGATCGGCCGCCGCCACCGCCGCGTGAAAACTGCCGAGTAACAGGGCGCGCGGGTTCATCGTCTCAGGATAGTACCTTGCCCAGATAGCGGCCGGTGTAGCTGTCGGCGTGGCTTGCGACCTCTTCTGGCGTACCCGTGGCAATGATTTTTCCGCCGCCGTCGCCGCCCTCGGGGCCGAGGTCGATCACCCAGTCGGCGGTTTTGATGACATCAAGATTGTGTTCAATCACCACCACCGTATTGCCATGATCGCGCAGGCGATGCAAGACGCGCAATAGCATGTCGATGTCATGGAAGTGCAGGCCGGTGGTCGGCTCGTCGAGGATGTAGAGGGTGCGGCCGGTGTCACGCTTGGAGAGTTCGAGTGCGAGTTTGACGCGCTGCGCCTCGCCGCCCGACAGCGTGGTCGCGCTCTGGCCGAGGGTGACGTAGCCCAGACCGACATCGAGCAGCGTATGCAGCTTGCGCGCGATGATGGGCACCGCGGAAAAAAACTCGGCGGCCTGTTCGACGGTCAACTCGAGCACCTCGTTGATATTTTTGCCTTTGTAATTGATTTCCAGTGTTTCGCGGTTGTAGCGCAGGCCGTGACAGACATCGCAGGGCACATAGATGTCGGGCAGAAAGTGCATCTCGACCTTGATCATGCCGTCGCCCTGGCAGGCCTCGCAGCGCCCGCCCTTGACGTTGAAGGAGAAACGCCCCGGCCCGTAACCGCGTTCGCGTGCGTTTGAGACGCCGGCGAAGAGTTCGCGGATCGGCGTGAACAAGCCGGTATAGGTGGCCGGGTTGGAGCGCGGCGTGCGCCCGATCGGCCCCTGGTCGACGTTGACGACCTTGTCGAAATGTTCGAGCCCCTCGATCACATCGTGCACGGCGGGTTCATCGGTGCTGCCGTAGAGGTTGCGCGCGGCGGTGTTGTAGAGAGTGTCGTTGATCAGGGTTGATTTGCCCGAGCCGGAGACGCCGGTGATGCAGACCAGCAAACCCACTGGCAGATTGAGTTCGACATGCTTCAGATTGTTGGCGCGCGCGCCACGGATGGTCAGCATGCGCCGCGGGTCGGGCTGATGGCGTATGCCGGGCACTTCGATGCGCCGTTTGCCGGATAAATACTGACCGGTCAGCGACTCGGGATTGGCGCGTATTTCGGCGGGTGTGCCTTCGGCGATGATGCTGCCGCCGTGCACGCCGGCCCCCAGACCAATGTCGACCACGTGGTCGGCCGCATCGATGGCGTCTTCGTCATGTTCAACCACGATCACGGTGTTGCCGATGTCGCGCAGGCGCTTGAGGGTTTCGAGCAGACGCGAGTTGTCGCGCTGGTGCAGACCGATCGACGGTTCATCCAGCACATACATGACACCGGTGAGGCCGGAGCCGATTTGGCTGGCAAGCCGGATGCGTTGCGCTTCGCCGCCCGAGAGCGTGTCGGCGGAGCGGTCGAGCGAGAGGTAGTCAAGACCGACGTCGTTGAGAAAGGCCAGCCGCTTGCCGATCTCGGCGACGATGCGCTCGGCGATGGCGAGTCGCGCGCCGCTCAGTGCGAGCGTGGCGAAGAATTCAGTCGTCTTGCGCAGGGCCAGCGCGCTGACTTCGTAGATGGTTCTGCCGCCGACGCGCACGCTACGCGCCTCGCGGCGCAAACGCGTGCCTTTGCATTCCGGGCATGACTGGGTGTTCAGATACTTGGTGAGTTCTTCGCGCACGGTGACCGAATCGGTTTCTTTGTGGCGGCGGTCGAGGTTGGGAATGATGCCCTCGAAGGCATGCTCGCGTACTACCTTGTTGCCTTTTTCATTTAGATAGATAAAGCGGATTTTTTCTTGCCCCGAGCCGTCGAGCACCACCGCCTGAGTTTCCGCTGGCAGGTTCTCGTACGGGGTGTCGAGTTCAAAACCGTAATGCTCGGCGAGCCCCTTCAACATCTGGAAATAAAACTGGTTGCGGTGATCCCAGCCGCGGATGGCGCCGGCGGCGAGCGAGAGTTCGGGATGGGCGACGACGCGTTTCGGGTCGAAGTAGTTGATCTGGCCGAGACCGTCGCAGCGCGGGCAGGCGCCCATCGGATTGTTGAACGAGAACAGACGTGGCTCGAGTTCCGGCAGTGAATAGCTGCAGACCGGGCAGGCGAATTTTGCCGAGAACAGATGTTCGTGCCCGCCGTCCATTTCCACCGCGAGCGCGCGGCCGTCGGAGTGACGCAGCGCGGTTTCAAATGATTCGGCCAGACGCTGCTTGACCTCGGGCCGCACTTTCAGGCGGTCGACAACGACTTCCACGGTGTGCTTGATGTTCTTTTTCAGTTTCGGCAGCGCGTCGATTTCATGCACCGTGCCGTCGATGCGCACGCGCACGAAACCTTGCGCACGCAGTTCATCGAGCAGATTGACCTGTTCGCCTTTGCGCCCGACGATCAGCGGCGAGAGGATCATGAGGCGCGTATCTTCGGGAAGTTGCAGCACATGATCGACCATCTGCGCGACGCTTTGGGCTTGCAGCACAATGTCATGATCGGGGCAGTGCGGTTCGCCGGCACGCGCGAACAGCAGGCGCAGATAGTCGTGGATTTCAGTGACGGTGCCAACCGTCGAGCGCGGATTGTGGCTGGTAGCTTTCTGTTCGATCGAGATCGCCGGCGACAGGCCCTCGATCAGATCGACATCCGGTTTTTCCATCAACTGCAGGAACTGCCGCGCATAGGCCGACAGTGATTCCACATAGCGCCGCTGGCCTTCCGCGTAGAGGGTGTCGAAGGCGAGCGAGGATTTGCCTGAACCGGACAGTCCGGTGATGACGATCAGTTTCTGGCGCGGCAGGTCGAGGCTGATGTTTTTCAGGTTGTGCGTGCGGGCGCCGCGTACGCGTATCCATTCGTTGCCTTGCGCCGGCGGGTTGCTGTGCAGCGGGACTGAATTCGGGTCTTGCAGCGACATAGGGTCCCTTGGGGGCGGCGTGCGCGAGGGAGGCGCAGCCAAACCTGCTAATATACGCGACCTCGTTGTCTTTTCCCACGCCGTTGCAATATGTCATCTACTGACCGCATGACGCCGCCCGAACTGCGGGCGAGCATCGGCCTTGCCTCCATCTTTGGTTTGCGCATGCTCGGCATGTTCGTGATCCTGCCGGTGTTCGCCATTTACGCCGAGACATTGCGCGGCGGCGATAATCTCACGCTGGTCGGATTTGCGATTGGCGCCTACGGGCTGACACAGGCGCTATTGCAGATTCCGTTCGGCTGGCTGTCGGATCGCTATGGCCGCAAGCCCGTGATCTATTGGGGACTGCTGATTTTTGCCGCCGGCAGTTTTCTGGCGGCTACTGCTGATTCGATCGGCGGGGTGATTGCCGGGCGTATTTTGCAAGGGGCGGGGGCGATCTCGGCGGTGGTGATTGCGTTGACCGCCGATTTGACGCGTGAGGAACAACGTACTAAAGCGATGGCGATGATCGGCTCGACCATCGGTCTCACGTTTGCGCTGTCGCTGGTGGCTAGTCCGTGGTTGAATCAATGGATCGGTGTGCGCGGGATCTTTGCCCTCACCGGCGTGCTGTCGTTGCTGGCGATCGGCGTTGTTTACGCGGTGGTCCCCGCCGCGCCGCCGCTGGTGGCGCCGGTGTCGGCCAAGGACGCGCCCGGCCTGTTGCAATTGCTGCGTGACCCGCAGTTGGCGCGTCTCAATTTCGGCATCTTCGCCTTGCACGCGGTGCTGATGGCCTTGTTTATCGTGGTGCCGCTGGCACTGCGTGACGGCGGTTTGGAACTGGGCCGGCACTGGGAGGTCTATCTGCCGGTGATGCTCGGTTCGTTTGTCGTCATGCTGCCGCCGGTGTTCATTGCCGAGCGGCACGGCCGCATCAAGGCGGTTTTTTGTGGCGCGGTTGCGCTGCTGCTGGCCGGGCATCTGGCCATGCCCTGGCTGCTTGGCAGCACCGCTGCGATCATCGTGTTTCTGCTGTTTTTCTTCAGCGCTTTTAACGTGCTGGAGGCCATGCTGCCGTCGCTGATTTCAAAGCTGGCTCCGCCGGCGGCCAAGGGTGCGGCGATGGGCATCTACAGCAGCATCCAGTTCTTCGGCACCTTTGCCGGTGCCGCGAGCGGCGGTTTTCTCTATCACCGCTTTGGTGCGCAAGGGGTCTTTGTCTTTGATGTGGCGTTGCTGGCGGCCTGGCTGATGCTCGCCCTGGGCATGCAGGCGCCGCGGCGTTTGCGCAATGTGCATTATGAGCTGCCTGCACTGGAAGCGGCGCAGATGGCGGTGCTGAAAGCGCGCCTGGCCGCGCTGCCGGCGGTGCGCGAAGTGCGTTTTCTTGCTGACAGCGGCCAGGCGCGCCTGCGTGTCGATGCCGCCGCATTCGACGAACAACACGTGATACGATTGCTCGCTGAACAGGACCAACACCGGGAGGCACTACATGGCATCAGTCAATAAAGTCATTCTGATCGGCAACCTTGGCGCCGATCCCGAAACGCGCTTCTTGCCGAGCGGCGATGCCGTGGCAAACATCCGTATTGCCACCACGGACAACTGGAAGGACAAGAGCGGCGATAAGCAGGAACACACTGAATGGCACCGCGTGTCGTTTTTCGGCAAGCTCGCCGAAATCGCCGGTGAATACCTGAAAAAAGGCTCGCCCGTGTACATCGAAGGGCGCATCCGTACTCGCAAGTGGCAGGACAAGGAAGGGCAGGATCGCTATTCAACCGAAATCGTCGCCGATCGCATGCAACTGTTGGGCAGTCGCGGTGGTGTGGGCGGTGGTGCGGGCGGTGGTGAATCAATGCCACGTGAAGCGCGCGAACCGCGCGGTGGTGATGGCGGCGGCAACAGTGGCGGTGCCAAGCCCGCAGCCAAAAAAGGCGGTGGCGCCTCCTTTGACGATATGGACGACGATATTCCTTTTTAGGGTCTTCGCTGCCATACAGGCGCGCGCCGGGGCTTTCCCGCCGGCGCCGCCATACTCCTGCTTCATTCTCGCTGTGATGTCCCCTTTCCGCTATAATTCGGCCCTCTAAAACTGGGGGCGTGTTATGCCGATTTACGAATATCGTTGCGACGCCTGTGGGTTCCAAAAAGAGTATCTGCAGAAGATGAGCGATCCCTTGCTGACTGATTGCTCGGAGTGTGGCAAGGCTAGTCTCAAAAAAATGGTGACTGCCGCGGGCTTTCAGCTGAAGGGCAGCGGTTGGTACGTCACTGACTTCAAGCAGGGCGCCAAGCCCGCCGCGACCGGCACCAGCGCTGGCACTGCAAAGGTCGAAGGCGGGGCCGCTGGCAAGTCGGAAGCCAAGGCCGAGGGTAGTTCCTCTGGCGGTGAAAGCAAACCCGCAGCCGAGGTACCTGCCAAGAAGGCCGAGTCGACCCCTGCTGCAGCGTCCTCGACGGCCACCAATTCAAGCGGAAGTTGAGCGCACGGTTGCGCTGAAAACGCTTTGCGCCGGATTGTTTGGTCATGCCTCGCCGGGCGTGTGCTGAGCGTCCGGAAACCTGATAGGCGGCGGAGTTCAATTGAAGAAGTATTTCATCACTGGTTTGCTTGTGTGGGTGCCGCTGGGCATCACCTTGTGGGTATTGCATCTGCTGGTCAGCAGCATGGATCAGACCTTGTTGTTGTTGCCCGAGCGTTATCAGACGGCGAGTCTGTTCGGGGTGCATATTCCGGGCATGGGCGTGTTGTTGTCGCTGCTGATTTTGTTTGTCACCGGCCTGATTACAGCGAACTTCATCGGCCAGCGCCTGTTGCTGTTTTGGGAGTCTGTGCTCGGTCGTATCCCGGTGGTAAAGTCGATTTACAACAGCGTCAAGCAGGTGTCAGACACCCTGTTCTCGTCCAACGGCCATGCTTTTCGCCAGGCCCTGCTGGTTCAATACCCGCGAGAAGGTTCGTGGACGATTGCTTTTTTGACCGGGCGTCCGGGCGGCGATGTGATCAATCATTTGCAGGGCGATTACCTTAGCGTTTACGTGCCGACTACACCCAATCCGACCTCGGGTTTTTTTCTGATGATGCCAGAGAAGGACGTGATCGTGCTGGATATGAGTGTCGACGAGGCGCTCAAATACATTATTTCGATGGGCGTTGTCGCCCCAGGTGGCCGCAGCGCTGGCGGTGCGTTGCCGAAAGGCGGCGTATTGCAGAAGCGTGCCGTCAATCAGTAGCGCACTCGCTGCGCCCTTTCAATTTCTTAAAGCCGGGTTCCACATCATGCGTACTGACTACTGCGGTTCTATCAGCCGCGCGCACCTTGGGCAGACTGTCACCGTATTCGGTTGGATACACCGCCGCCGCGATCATGGCGGCGTGATATTTCTCGACATGCGCGACCGCGCCGGTCTGTTGCAGGTGGTGTGCGATCCGGATTATCCGGCGCCCTTCGGCATTGCCGAAACGTTGCGCAACGAGTTTGTCGTGCGCGTCAGCGGCAAGGTGCGGCCGCGTCCCGAGGGCACGGTCAACGCCAATCTCGTCAGCGGTGAGATCGAGGTGCTGGCCGATGAAATCGAGATCTTGAATCCCTCGTTGACGCCGCCCTTCATGATGGACGACGAGCAACTCTCGGAAAACATCCGTCTCGAATACCGTTTTCTCGACCTGCGTCGTCCGCAGATGCAGAAGAATATGCACATGCGCCACCGCGCTGCGATGTCGGCGCGCGAGTATCTCGACAAGCTGGGCTTTATCGACATTGAAACGCCGATGCTCTACAAATCGACCCCGGAGGGCGCGCGCGAATTTCTGGTGCCTTCGCGCATCCATGACGGCCATTTTTATGCGCTGCCGCAGTCACCGCAATTGTTCAAGCAATTGCTGATGGTGTCAGGCTTCGACCGCTATTACCAGATCGTCAAATGTTTCCGCGACGAGGATCTGCGCGCCGACCGCCAGCCCGAGTTCACGCAGATCGATATCGAGACCTCGTTTCTCAACGAGCGTGAAATCCAGGACATGATGGAAGGCCTGGTCTGTCACATGTTCAAGCAGACGTTGAACGTTGATTTGGGCACCTTCCCGCGCATCACCTATGCCGAGGCGATGGCGCGCTACGGTTCGGACAAGCCCGACCTGCGCGTCAAACTGGAATTGACCGATCTCACTGAGTTGATGAAGATGGTGGATTTCAAGGTCTTCAAACAAGCCGCCGCGCTAAAAGACGGCCGCGTGGCCGCCATGCGCGTGCCCGGCGGCGCTGCCTTGTCGCGCAAGGAAATCGACGACTACACAACCTTCGTTGCGATCTATGGCGCAAAGGGCCTGGCCTATATCAAGGTCAACGATGTCACCAAGCTGAGCGACGAGGGTCTGCAGTCGCCGATCGTTAAGTTCATGACGCCCGAGGTGCTCGGTGGGATTCTGCAGCGTACCGGCGCGGTCAACGGGGATCTGATTTTCTTTGGCGCCGATCGTGCCAAGGTGGTGAATGACGCGCTCGGTGCATTACGCGTCAAGGTTGGTCATGAGAAGGGCCATGCCGAAGCCGGCTGGCGTCCGGTCTGGGTGGTTGATTTTCCGGCGTTTGAATACGACGAAGAGGCCAAGCGCTGGAACGCGGCACACCATCCGTTTACCTCGCCCAAGGATGAACATATCGGATTGCTGTCGACCGATCCGGGCAAGGTGCAGGCGAAGGCTTACGACGTAGCCTTGAACGGCTGGGAAATCGGCGGCGGTTCGGTGCGGATACATCGCGCCGAGGTGCAGGCGAAAATTTTTGAGGTGCTGGGGATTTCGCCGGAAGATGCACGCGCCAAATTCGGCTTCCTGCTCGACGCGTTGCAATACGGCGCGCCACCGCATGGCGGTATTGCCTTCGGTCTCGACCGTCTGGTCACGCTGATGGCTGGCGCTGATTCGATCCGCGAAGTGATCGCGTTCCCGAAAACCCAGCGCGGCCAGGATTTGATGGTTAATGCCCCCAGCGCGGTGACTGAAACCCAGTTGCGCGAGTTGCATATTCGTTTGCGCCGTCAGGACGTGAAGAGCTGACCACCCCGTAACGGATTTCTACCACTGCGATCTTTGATGATGCGGCGACTGTATTCTTGGGCGGCTATTGGGTTGGCGGTGCTGTTGCTGCTGCCGTTGTTTTCGCAGGCGCGCGGCGAGGCGCGGCCCGTGATTGCCGAGGTCGCGCTGGCCTCGCTGCCGCCAGAGGCGCGTGAGACATTTGATCTGATCAAGCGCGGCGGACCCTATCCTTATTCGCGCGATGGTGTGGTCTTTGGCAACTTCGAACGTCTGCTGCCGCAGCATGAGCGTGGTTACTACCGGGAATACACCGTGCCGACCCCGGGTGCGTCCAATCGCGGCGCGCGTCGCCTGATCGCCGGCGGTAACGGCGTTGATTTTTATTACACTGCGGATCATTACCGCAGCTTTAAACGCGTGCGTGAATGACTCCAACCCTGCCCAAGCAATTCGCCGCCGTGCACAACGGCCTGTACCGGGTGCCGACTGCGGCGCATACCTGGCGTGACGCGGTTCTGGCACAGAACCTTTATTGGGCAACCCTGGACCTGGCCGGCATCTCGACGAAAAAAGGTTTTCTTGATGCTTGCGCGCATACGCTGCAATTTCCGGCGGGTCTGGGCGGGAACTGGGATGCGTTGGCCGACTGCCTTGAAGACTTGTCGTGGTTGCCGTCTGCCGGCCTGGTCATGCACTGGCGTAATGGCAAGGCGTTTGCGTCGGCCTGCGAGGCTGATGTGGCGCTCGCACTTGAAATATTAGAGTCGGCCGCCGGTTTCTGGAAACGCAATCAGAGGACGTTTGTGGTGTTACTCGATGAGGGGTGTTGCGCCGGACGGGTTTTGCGCGCGTTTGCACCGTAATCACAAAGCAATGAGGTCGCGATGACGCAGCAATACAAAATACCGGTGTCGGTGCTGGTGGTGATACACACGGTCGACCTGCAGGTCTTGTTAATTGAGCGCGCCGACCGTGCTGGTTTCTGGCAGTCGGTGACCGGGAGCCTCGATCCCGGCGAGGTGTCACCTGCACAAACAGCGCAACGCGAGGTGTTCGAAGAGACCGGGCTCGATGCGACTGCATTTGAATTACGTGACTGGCACAAGCAAAACCAGTATGAGATTTATCAGCACTGGCGCGGCCGTTATGCGCCCGGTGTCACACATAACACCGAGCATGTGTTCAGTCTGCGTGTGCCCGCTCCGCTGCCGGTGACTCTCGCGCCGCGCGAACATCTGCAATATCTTTGGTTGCCCTGGCGCGAGGCGGCGGACAAGGTGTTTTCCTGGAGCAATGCAGAGGCCATACGCGAACTGGCGGTGAGCGCATCCTGAGAACGCTGTAGGCCTGTTCGCGGTGCTTTCATGCGTATTGCGGGGCGGATCGCGCCAAATCGCGTGTTTGGCGCGCATAATGCGAGCATTCAATGGGACTGATCAAGCCGGATATGCAGTTTACAGATGGAATTTCTGTAATATTGTGGTAATGTTTTAGGCCTTTTTGATTCTGGGTGTGCTGATGCAGACCGTTGCCATTGCTTTTGACCGTTTTAAACCCTTGCAAGACGATGCCTGCGAGAGCCGCATCCTTGCCGCCAAAGCTGCGCTCGGCAAGCGCGCGGTTATTCTTGGCCATCATTACCAGCGTGCCGATGTGTATAAACACGCGGATCTTTCTGGTGATTCGCTCGGGCTGTCGAAGCTGGCGACACAGACGGATGCAGAGTACATCGTTTTTTGCGGTGTGCATTTCATGGCCGAAGTTGCCGATATTTTGTCTCGTCCCGAGCAAACGGCAATACTGCCCGACATGAGTGCAGGCTGTTCGATGGCCGACATGGCGAGCCTCGCCAAGGTCGAGCGTGTCTGGCGCGAGATTGCCACGGTGCTCGATCCCGACGAGCATGTCACGCCGATCACCTATATTAATTCCGCGGCCGATCTGAAAGCGTTCTGCGGCGAGCATGGCGGTATCGTGTGCACCTCGAGTAATGCCCAGCCGATACTCGACTGGGCGATGCGCCGCCGTGAAAAAGTGTTGTTCTTCCCAGACCAGCATCTGGGCCGCTGGAGCGGCTATATGAACGGCATCAAGCCAGATGAAATGCTGGTGTGGGATTTCGACGAGCCGATGGGCGGGCTGACGGTCGAGCAGATCAAGAAGGCGCGCATTTTGTTGTGGAAGGGCCATTGTTCGGTGCACCAGATGTTTCAGGCCCAGCACATCATCAATTTTCGCAACCAGTATCCCGAAGGTATGGTGATCTCGCACCCGGAGTGTAATTTCGAGGTCTGCAAGCTCTCTGATTATGTTGGTTCCACTGACTTCATTTTGAAGATGCTGAAAGAAGCCAAGCCGGGTACGCGTTGGCTCGTTGGCACCGAACTGAATCTGGTCAACCGCATGGCCGAGTTGCTGAAGCCCGAAGGCAAGGTCGTGCAGTTTATGGCGCCTACGGTCTGCATGTGTTCGACCATGGCGCGCATTGATCCACAACACCTCGCCTGGGCGCTCGAAAATCTGGTCGAGGGCCGCGTCGTCAACCCGATTCGCGTGCCGGCTCGTGAAGCCGAACTCGCCCGCACTGCACTCAAACGCATGCTCGAAGTGGTCTAGCGTTTTGCCAGCAGTGAAGCGGCGGCTCTGGCTGCAGCTCGCGCTGGTGATCTTGTTAGCTCCGGCTGCCGCCTGCGGCATGGCCGCAGAAGTGCAGGTCGAGCAACAGGGCCGCCGCTTTCTCGTCAGTAGCCAGACCGTCGTGGCGGCGGAGCCCGCCGTGGCGTGGCGGGTGTTAAGTGACTATGATCATCTTGCCGACTTTGTCCCGGCAATGCGGTCGAGCCGCGTGATCAGCAGACCGGGGCAGCCTCTGGTCATCGAGCAAAGCGGTGAGGCGGGTGTTTTGCTCTTTCGCTTTACCATTGACGTCGTACTCGACATCGATGAACGGCCACCACATCGTCTTGGTTTTAGCGCGCGCAGCGGCAACATGCGCCAGATGCGTGGTGAGTGGCGTATCGAGCCCGAGGGCGCCGGTATCCGGTTGTATTACGAAGCTGAATTGGAACCCGCTTTCTGGCTACCGCCGCTGCTCGGTGCGGCGTTACTACGGCGCGATATTGCCAGTCAGATCGGCGGCGTTGTTGGTGAGATGGAGCGCCGCCAGGCACGCATCAATCCGCAATCCATCACGCAACCTGCAAAATGAGCGATACGCTTCACGTCGGTAGCTACAATATCCACAAAGGATTCTCTTTTTTTCGCCGCCGCATGGTCATCCACGAGGTGCGTGAGCATTTGCGCTTGCTTAATACCGATCTGGTTTTTTTGCAGGAGGTCCAGGGCGCGCACCACTCGCATGCGCGGCGCATACACAACTGGCCGGCGCAACCGCAGCATGAATTTCTTGCCGACTCGGTATGGACGGATTTTGCCTACGGCCGTAATGCCATTTACGATGACGGTCACCACGGCAATGCGATCCTTAGCCGTTTTCCTATTTTGCGCTGGAATAATCAGGATATTTCGGGCCACCGTTTCGAGCGCCGCGGCCTTCTGCATTGCGAGATCGAGGTGCCGGGCTGGCCGCAGGTCTTGCATTGCATTTGCGTTCATCTCGCCTTGACCGCGGGCCACCGCGGGCGCCAGATGCGACAGTTGCAGACTCGCATAGAGGCGCTGGTGCCGCGCGCCGCGCCGCTGATTATTGCGGGTGACTTCAACGACTGGGCGCATCAGGCGCAGCAGGGTTTCGCGCGCGGGCTTGAGTTGCGGGAGGCGTTCGAGTCGGTGCACGGCCATCCGGCGCGCAGTTTTCCCGCCGCCTTGCCATTGCTGCAACTCGATCGTATCTATGTGCGCGGCTTCGAGGTGCGTGACGCGCGCGTGCACCATGGCAACCCGTGGGCACGTATTTCCGATCACGCCGCGCTGACCTCCGTCTTGCAACGCCTATGAATGAATTCGTCTCAGGCAACCAAATCTGCCTGTTGCGTACCGGCAACGAGTATTTTCCGGCGTTGGAGGCGGCGATCGAAGGCGCGCGCCTGCAGATTCATCTCGAGACCTATATCTTTGAAGCCGATGAGACCGGTCGCGCGATTGCTGCAGCATTGTCGCGTGCCGCTGCGCGCGGGGTGGTCACCCATGTGCTGATCGACGGCTTCGGCTCGAAAAATCTTGATCCTGAAATGATTGACGACATGCGCGTAGCGGGCGTGCGTTTGCTTAAATTCCGTCCCGAGATTTCGCCCTGGACCTTCAAACGGCAACGTTTGCGTCGGTTGCATCGCAAGTTGGTTGTCATCGACGGCGAACTGGCCTTTGTCGGCGGTATCAACGTGATCGACGATATGCACACGCCGGGCCATGTGCCGCCACGTTTCGATTACGCCGTAAAAATCGAGGGCCCGCTGCTCGCCGATATTCATGCCGCTGCCACCACCTTGTGGCGATCTGTGAGCTGGACGCAGTTGCGCCGCCAGGACGGGCCGGCGCATGCGGTAGCCGCACAGACCGCTCCGCGCGGCAATCAGCGTGCGGCTTTTGTTATTCGCGATAATCTGCGTCATCGTACCGATATCGAGAGCGCTTACCTCGCAGCTATTGCCTCGGCGCGTAGCGAAATCGTCATCGCCTGCGCCTATTTTTTTCCGGGTCGTACTTTTCGTCGCGCCTTGATTGATGCCGCATCGCGCGGTGTGCGCGTCGTGCTGCTGTTGCAGGGCCGTGTCGAATATCTGTTGCTGCACTATGCCTCGCGCGCGCTTTATCTGCATTTCCTCAACGCGGGTGTCGAGATACTCGAATATCGACGCAGTTTTTTGCATGCCAAGGTGGCGGTGATCGATAACCGTTGGGCAACGGTCGGCTCGTCGAATATTGACCCGATGAGTCTATTGCTGGCACGCGAGGCCAATGTTCTGATCGATGATGCGGTGTTTGCGCGCGAATTACGCCTGAGTCTGAACGAAGCGATTGAATCTGGCGCGCAGCCGGTATTGCGGGCGCGCTGGGAGCGTCAATCGCATACGCTACCAATGCGCATCATGACCTGGTTTTGCTATGGTCTCGTGCGTTTTCTGACGGGCTGGTCGTCCTATGGTCGGGCCCGCGAGTACCAATAAAAAACGCCCGCCCCTTTGAGGGGCGGGCGAGGCGGACGAAGGAGGTGGCGCGTCCGCAGGGGTCAGTAACGATAGGAGTAATTCGGTGCGGTCTGGGGGCCTCCATGGTCGCCATAGTTCGAGGACACGCGGTCGCGCCGGTAATCGCGCTCGGCTGGTGCACCATCATCGACCAGGCCAAAACCGACTTTGACGGTGTTGCCCGGGTTGTACGGCAGCGTGGTGGTGACATCGCGGCCGTTGAAACGGTAGACCACGTTGTAGCCCTTGACGACCTCACGCGAATATTCGACGCTACGACAGCGTTGTGCGGATTGCTGGGCGATCGTGGTGCGCGCACCGGCGCGGTCACCGATGACGGCGCCGGCGATGGTGCCTGCCGCAGTGGCCGCACCATTGCCGCGACCGTTGCCGACCTGATTGCCGAGGATGCCGCCGGCAACGGCGCCGACGGCGGCTCCGGTGTAATTGCGCTCTGCTTCAGGGTTGTTTACAGCGTCTCCGGCCATGGTGCCGACGGCGGCACCCACCGCGGTGGCAACATCGCGCCCGTTGCCATGCCCGACCTGACGGCCGATCAAGGCGCCGGCAATACCGCCAAGTAGCGGGCCGAGGAGGCTGCGTTCTTTCGGTTGTGCGGCTGCTGCGTTGTCGCCGCTACATTCCCGGCGCGGTTCGGAGATACGTTCGTAGATCGGCGTGGCGGAGATCACCTGTGCGGTGTCGACCGCGTCGGTGGCGCCAAAGGCACCGCTGCTGCATAGCGTGGCGATGAGTAGCGGGATTAATTTGCGTGTGGTCATCATAGCCTCCTTGTAAAAAGACGGTCACGGCTAGTAAAACGCCGTGCTGCGGGTGTTGTTGACTGTCGTTACAAACTCTTACATTCAGTGTCACTGCCTGCCTGCGGCAGGGGCGGCCTGGACGCGCGTGTTAGCATAGCCACCCTCGTCTGCCTCTTCCCTGACCGCGGATTTCCCGCTGGTTCGAACGGACCCCATGACTGCCAGAAGATCGATTGCCACGACCCCCGGCGAGCCCGCGCCCGCCGAGGGAAAATCGCGTAACGAATGGCGCACCGTATCCATGGTGCTGCCGTATCTATGGGAGTATCGAGGCCGCGTCTTGCTGGCGCTGATATTTCTGGTCACCGCCAAGATCGCCAACGTTGGCGTGCCGCTGGTGATGAAGGAAATCGTCGACGCGCTTGATCCACGGCAAGCGTTGCTGGTGCTGCCGTTGATGCTGCTCGCCGCCTACGGCGTACTGCGTCTGTCGAACACGCTGTTTGCCGAACTGCGCGATATCGTTTTCGTGCGCGTCGCCCAACGTGCGATACGGCGCATTGCGCTGACGGTGTTCCGCCATCTGCATAGTTTGAGTCTGCGCTTTCATCTCGACCGCCAGACCGGCGGCATGACGCGTGACATCGAGCGCGGCACGCGCGGCATCGGTACGTTGATGAACTATATGCTGTTCTCGATCATTCCTGTGATTCTCGAGTTTGGTCTGGTGGCCGCGGTGTTGCTGTCGAAATTCGACTGGCGTTTTGCCGCTATCACGTTTGTCGCGGTGGCGGTTTATATCGGCTTTACGTTTTTAGTATCCGAGTGGCGTATTTCGCTCAGGCGGCAGGCCAACGAACTCGATTCGCGTGCCACCACGCGGGCGATCGACAGTCTGCTTAACTATGAGACGGTGAAATACTTCAATAACGAGGAATTCGAGGCCCGTCGCTACGACGAAAATCTGCAGAGCTACGAGGGGGCGGCGGTCAAAAACGAAATGTCTCTGGGCATGCTGAATATCGGCCAGAGCTGCATCATCGCCATCGCGGTGACCCTGCTGATGATCCTTGCCGCGCAGGGGGTGGTGGATAAAACGCTGACCCTGGGTGACCTGGTGCTGATCAACGGCCTCTTGATTCAGCTCTATATTCCGCTGAATTTTCTTGGCATGGTCTATCGCGAGATCAAACAGGCGCTCATCGATATGGAGCGCATGTTCAATCTGTTGACGCAGAACCGCGAGATCGAGGACAAGCCCGGCGCGCTTACGCCCGAGGGCGTGTCAGCGACTGTGCGCTTCGACGGCGTTGATTTCAGCTACGACCCGAAGCGGCAGATTTTGCACGGCGTGTCATTCGAGATCCCCGCCGGTGCCAAGGTTGCCGTGGTCGGTCATAGCGGTTCGGGCAAGTCGACGCTGGCGCGCCTGTTGTATCGCTTCTACGATGTTGGTGGCGGCCGCATCGCCATCAACGGCGTCGATATTCGTGATTTGAAACAAACCGGTTTGCGTGGCGCCATCGGCATCGTGCCGCAGGATACGGTGCTGTTCAACAACTCGATTTATTACAACATCCAGTATGGGCGGCCCGACGCCACGCACGAGGAAGTGATTGCGGCGGCGCAGGCGGCGCACATTCATGATTTCGTGCTGACTCTGCCAGACGGTTATGAAACACGCGTCGGTGAACGCGGCCTTAAGCTCTCTGGCGGCGAAAAGCAGCGGGTGGCGATTGCGCGGGCGATCCTGAAAAATCCGCGCATCATGATTTTTGATGAGGCTACTTCAGCGCTTGATTCGGCCACCGAGCAGGCGATCCAAACCGAGCTCACGCGCATTGCCGAAGGCCGCACCACGCTAGTCATCGCCCACCGCCTGTCGACCATCATGGATGCCGGGCAGATACTCGTCATGGACGGCGGACGCATCATCGAGCGCGGCGGCCACCGTGAACTGCTCGAGCGTGGCGGCGCTTATGCCGAGATGTGGGCCTTGCAACAGCAGGAGGAGGGCGGTGCGCTTGCCACCGCCGCCGGCTAAAAGAAAGCGGCGACGAATTGGGGTCGAAGCGGCGACGAACGCGCGCGCGGATCAGCGTTTACGCGCCGCTTCGTAGAGCGGCATCACCGTCGGCAGCAGCGACTGTATTTGCTCGATGCGTTCGGTTTCCGCCGGATGCGTGCTGAGAAAGGCCGGCGGGCGGTTGCCGCCGCCGGCTTTGAGCATCTTTTGCCATAGCGCGACGCCGGCACGCGGGTCATAGCCGGCACGTGCGCTGAGTTCCAAACCGATGCGGTCGGCTTCTGCTTCGTGCGAGCGGCTGAAACGTGTGGCGAGTAGCGCGCGATAGGCGCTGTCGGCCAGCGAGGCGGTGGCGTCGCCCAGGCCGAGCAGCGCCGCACCGACGCCGATGGCAGTCTGTGCCGCCAGTGCCGCTGAGACCTGTTCGCGCGAATGTTCGCGCAGGGCGTGCGCGATCTCGTGCCCCATCACGATGGCGATTTCATCATCGCTGAGATTGAGTTGTTTGATCAGCCCCGAATAAAACGCGATCTTGCCGCCGGGCATGCAGAACGCGTTGAGTTCGTCGCTGTTGATCACATTGACCTCCCATTTCCAGCCCGGTGCATCCTGACGGAACACCCCGGTTAGAGGTTGTATGCGACGCGCGATCATGCGCACGCGCTGTGTCAGCGCGGGGTCTGTGTTTAGGCTGCCTTTTTTGACGGCTTCGGCCTGTAGCTGGGCGTAGCCCTTTGCAGCCGATTTCTCGAGTTCCACCGATGAGATCAGCAACAACTGGCGGCGCTCGGCGTGCACGGCACCGCCGTCGGTGGTTGATGCGCAACCGCCGGTGAGCAGCAGGACGGTTGTAATCGCTACCAGTCGTTGCAACGGCGAATACAAGAATTTCATCGGTAATCCAAGGTGGGTCGTGTGGTCTCGGGCAGGACGCAATCCACTGCGTAGCGATTGTAATGCGATCCGGCGCAAGCGCGTGATGGATCGCCGGCCTGTCGATGAGGTTCGTATCGCCATCCCTCAAGGCCTCCTATGCGCTAAGACGGTTCCTGCGCTGCCGTTACCTGCAGGCCTTCTTCGAGCGCGGGGAATTCAATGCTGATGCGCGTGCCGTGCCCGCCAACCGCCTCTTCAAGTGCAACGGTCGCGCCGTGCCCATAGGCGATCTCGCGCACGATGGCGAGTCCGAGGCCGCAGCCGTCTGCGCCGTTGCCAAGCAGGCGATGAAAGCGTTCGAATACGCGTTCGCGTTCCTCTGCGGGAATGCCCGGTCCATTGTCTTCGACGCTGAGCAGGCAGTTGTGTAAAGCGGACGTCACCGCCACTGTGACCTGTCCGCCCGGTGGCGTGTAGCGAATGGCGTTGTCGATCAGGTTGCCGAGTAATGCCTTGAGCAGGATCGGATCGCCATTGACCCCGACGGCCGTGGTGCCACCCTCGAAACCGAGGTCGATATTGCGCTCGATGGCGTGTGGCACCCACTCGGTGGCGGTGGAGCGTGCAAGTTCCGTCAGGTCTATGCGCTGGGCCGCGCTGAGCCGGTTTGCGCCCGGTTCGGCGCGCGCCAGAGCCAACAGCTGGTTTACTAAATGCGTGGTGCGTGCGGTGGCGGTGTCGATCTGGCGCAGCGTTTTGCGTATCTCTTCGGGGTCATTTTGCCGCAGCGCGAGTTCGGTCTGCGTGCGCAAACCGGCCAATGGTGTGCGTAACTGGTGGGCGGCATCGGCGATAAAACGCTGTTGTGCGGCTAGTGCGATCGAAAGACTCGACAGCAGGCCGTTCATCGCGCCCACCAGTGCGCGCAGTTCACTCGGCGCGTTTTGCACCTGCAGAGGGCTCAGATCACGATGCGAACGGCTGGAGATCTCAGCCTGCAGGTCGATCAGGGGCCGCAGGCCCCGTGCCACCCCATACCAGATCAACAGGCCGATCAGTACAACCAGAAGTAATTCCGGTAACACCATGCCAAACAGAATTTCGTTGGCCAGCGTATGCCGCTTGTTTAACGTTTCCGCCACCACGATCTGGATGTGCTCCTGACCCTGCGGCAGGCCGCTCACTGGGATGGTGAGTGCCGTGAGGCGGACCGGACTGTCGACAAACACATCATCGTAGTAAACCGGTTTGCCGGAGATGCCGGTTTTTTTCGGCAACGGCAGGCCGTTGTAGCCGGTCACGAGCCGACCCTGGCTGTCATTCACCATGTAGTAGACGTTGTCGTGTTTGTCTGACTCGAGCATGTCGAGGGCGGCACGCGGCAGATCAATGCGCAACTCCCCGTTGATAACATGTACCTGGCGGCTGATATCGAGCGCCGAGTCATACAGCGAGTAGTCGTAGGCGAGCGTTGCGTAGTTAAACGCGTGGTAGTATGAAATCACCGAGCTGATCAGAGTCACCAATACCACCGGCGTCAGCAGCCGCACCAGCAGCTGTTCGCGTAACGATGCGTTTGCCGGGGCCCGCAGGCGAGTTTTAAGGCTCATGAGCGCTTTTCTAGCAGATAGCCCAGTCCGCGTATGGTGCGAATGACGACGCTGGTCCGTTCGAGCTTTTTGCGCAGCCGATGCACATAGACCTCAATCGCATTCGCACCGACTTCTTCGTCATGCTCGTAGAGCTGTGCGGTCAGTTGTTCTTTGTTGACGACGCGGCCGCTGCGTAGCATCAACACTTCAAGCACGCCGAGCTCGCGCGCCGACAATTCAAGCGGCGTGCCGTCTAGCGTGGCGCGGTGCCCGGCCAGGTCTAGCGCAAGCGGTCCGTGCGTCAGCAATGCGCTACCGCCCGACTGGCCGCGGCGGATCAGCGCACGCACGCGCGCCTCAAGCTCGGGCAGATCAAAGGGTTTGCTCAGGTAGTCATCGGCCCCCAGATCTAGGCCCTTGACGCGATCGGCCACCGCATCCCTGGCAGTCAAGATCAGCACTGGCGAGGTGCCGCCGCGATGGCGTAGTCGCCGCAACACCTCGAAGCCGTCGAGGCGCGGTAACCCGAGATCGAGGATGATCAAATCATAGTTTTGCGTTGTTAGAATGTTATTGGCTGCTTCGCCGTCATGCGCCGCATCGACGGCAAAATCGCTGCGCCGCAGGGAATTTTGCAGGCCGTCGGATAGTACGGGGTCATCTTCGACAATCAGGATACGCATCATTTTTCCGATGGGCGCGTAATAGGCGAGTAATAGGCGGGTAATGTGCGTATAAAATGCCGGCGCCGCGGGGGTATCCGAGCCGGCGCATCAGTGCAGTTTACCCCGCTTGCAAAGTCGACGGCACATGGCGGATTGCGCGTTTTGTCGCCCGTCCCAGCTGGCTGTGTTGTCTTGTGAGGCGGCTTTGAATAAAAATATGGCCGTTCGTAAGGTCATTGTAAGAAATGCTTGTTAATTTATAGACGTCAGGTTCGGGCGTTTCGAAACGTTTCGGGCGTAAATTCGGATTTGCCAAAACATGACATTTAACAGTGTGCACGGTTTAGCTTTTGTTTTATTCCTCGGAGGCTTGAGTGTCGTTGCGATCGGAGCAGAACCGGTTGCCGGCGCCGTCTCCTTAAGCTCCGACCTGGGGCGACTCACCTTGCCCCAGGCGGAGATTTTTTTTGCCGAACGCAATCGTGAGGTACAGCTTGGGCGTCGTCTGGTAGATGGCGCTGAGGCCGACCGCTTGTCCGCCGCCGCCATTCCCAATCCCAGTGTCTTTGCTTCCACCGGCAAATTTAATTCGCGCCAGGGCAGCTATGGCGGCGATCTGCGCGAGAAGCCGATGGATAGCGTGTTCGGCGTGCAGCAGTTATTCGAGCGCGGCAACAAGCGTGAACTGCGCATGGGCATCGCCGACGCCAATATCGATGCCAGCCGTGGCGAATTCGCAGACATCCGGCGCCAGCAAAAAATCGCACTCTATGTGAGCTACTTCGACCTGGTAGCCGCCCAGGAGCGCTTGCGCATTGTCAACGAGACGGCGGCGGCTTTTCAAAAAACCATGGATGCCGTCGAGCGCCGGCTCAAAGCCGGTGACATTTCGGCCGCCGACGTGGCGCGTATCCGTGTCGACGCACTGCGTGCCCAAAATGACGCCCGTTCCGCGCAGGCCGAACGCCTCAAGGCGCAAACCCAGCTCGCTTATGTGATTGGCGTCGAGCGGGACGCGGCGGCGATTGCTGCAGCGGACAACTGGCCGGGCTTGGGCGAGCTGGTCGCAGCCGCTGAGATTGACAAGGCGCTGGACCAACGCGCCGACGTTATTACCGCACGGGCACGCGTCGCTGCGGCGGAAAAAAACCGCGAACTTGCGCGTGCGCTACGCACCCGCGACGTCACCGGCTCGGTGCAGTTTGAACATTTCCCCGGTGACTTTAGTAATAACACCTTCGGTGTCGGGGTCAGCATTCCTCTCTTTACCAATTACTACTACGAGGGCGAGATACGCCGCGCTGAAATTGATTTGCTGTCGGCGCGCGACAATCATGAACGCGTGCGCGCGCTGGCCCTTGGTGAAATCAATACGCGCCGCGCCGATCTTGATTCCGCACGCGAGCGTGTGCAGCGTTTCGAGGGTGCCTTGCTGCGCGAGGCCCAGCGTGCCGCCGAAGCCGCCGAGTTTGCCTACAGCCGTGGTGCCATCGGCGTAATGGATTTGCTCGATTCGCGGCGGCAGTTGTATGCAGCGCGTCTGGAGGCGTCCGCCAGTCAGGCGGACTACGCAAAATCGCTGGCCGCGTGGCGGGCAGCGATCGCTGCAGCACAGCTGCAGGACGCGGAAAAAAAATAGCTTGAATGCGGCGCATGCGCCGCGCCTATCGGGGAAATGAAATGTCGTTGAATGTTCTGCGCGGAAATTTGGTGCCTCATTGGCGTTTTGTAATGCTGGCGGCAGCATTTTTTCTGCCGCTTTTTACTGGGTGCACAGAGGCGCCAAAACCCGCTGCCGCGCCACCGGCCAAGATCGATGGCGAGTCAATCACCTTTGCCAAGGGTAGCCCTCAGCTTGCGTCGTTGATTTTGGAGGCGGCAGTGCAGCGGGAGGCCGGCGCGATTCGTTTGAACGGCCGATTAAGCTGGAACGAAGATCATACGGTGCGGATGTTTACGCCGTTTGCCGGGCGTGTGGGCAGCATTCTGGTGCAGCCGGGCGATCAGGTTCGCCAGGGACAGAATCTGGCGCTGATTGCCTCCCCCGATTTTGGTCAGGCACAGGCGGAGACGCGCCGTGCGCAGGGCGAAATAGCCTTTGCACGACAAAACCTTGCGCGCGTCAAAGATCTGCATGAAAACGGCGTCGCCGCGACCAAGGAATTAAATTCAGCAGAAGCCGATTACGCACGGGCCGAGGCCGAGTTCAAACGGACTGAGGCGCGTTTGAAAATGTATGGCGGTGGCGGCGATATTGACCAAAGCTACTCGCTGAAAAGTCCGCTTGGCGGCGTCGTGGTGGAAAAAAACATTAATCCAGGACAGGAGTTGCGACCGGACCAAATGGTTGCCAATGCGCCGGCCTTGTTTGTGATCACCAATCCCGCGTCGCTGTGGGTGCTTCTTGATGCGGCAGAAAAGGATCTGCCGAGCTTGGCCGTGGGCGGTATCCTGAGCATCCACGTTCCCGTTTATCCGAACGATGTGTTCAAGGCAAAGATTGCCACGATCTCCGACTTTCTCGATCCGGTTACCCGTACCATTAAGGTGCGCGCGGTGATCGACAATACCTCGCGCAAGCTCAAGGGGGAGATGTTTATCACCGCTGAGGCCAAATCCGCGCAGGGCTCGGTCGTCAAGGTGCCGGCTCGGGCGGTGATGTTTCAGGGCGGACGCTATTACCTGTTCGTTGAAGACGGTGAAGGGCGTTTCGTCCGTCGCGAGATCGTCACCGGCGATACGGATGAAGGCTATGTCACGGTGCTCAGCGGAGTCGAGGTGGGGAAAAAGGTGGTGGCTGAAGGCGCGCTGCTGCTGCAGCAGATATTGCAGCCACGCCGAGTTGTTAAATAACACCGCCTGAACGGATACGCCCCCGCCATGATTAACAAGCTTGTTGAATTTGCGCTAAAGCAACCGCTGTTTATTTTGCTCGGCACGATACTCTTTATCGGTGCCGGCACCATCGCCTTCAAGGCGCTGCCGGTCGAGGCCTTCCCTGACGTGACGGATACACAGGTCACAGTGATTACGCTATTCCCCGGCCGCGCCGCCGAGGAGGTTGAAAAGCAGGTGACCCTGCCACTCGAGGTCGCGCTGGCCGGCCTGCCCAATTCGATCCGCATGTTTTCGCACACCCAGTTCGGTCTGTCGTTCATCATCATCACGTTCAACGATGACGCTAACGCTTATTTCGCGCGCCAGCAGGTGGTGGAGCGTCTGCGCGAGGTGGAGTTACCCGATGGCGCGCAGCCGCAGCTGGCGCCGCATTCGACGCCGATCGGTGAAATATACCGGTATCGCGTCAAGGCGGATCATCTGGACTCGCGCGACCTGCGCACCATCCAGGACTGGACCGTTAGCCGACAGTTGCGGCTGATTCCCGGTGTCGCCGACGTCGTCAGCTTTGGTGGTTTCATCAAGCAATATGAGGTGAACCCCGACCTGGCCAAGATGAAATACTACAAGGTCACCTTGCAGCAATTGTTTGGATCGCTGCAACGGGCCAATGCCAACGCGGGTGGCGGTTATGTCGAACAGGGGAATCAGCAGTTTTTGATTCGCGGTATCGGTCTACTGCGTTCGGCTGAGGATGTGCTTAATGTGATGGTGGCCGAGCGCAATGGCGTGCCGGTGCTGATCAAGGACGTTGCCTCATTGAGCGTGGCTCGGTGCCGCGCCAGGGTGTGATCGGACAGGACGACGATAACGATATCGTCACCGGCGTTGTGCTGATGCGCAAGGGCGAGAATCCTTCGACGGTGTTAACCGCCGTTAAGCAGCGCGTCGAGATGCTTAACAAAACGGTTTTGCCCAAGGGCGTCGAGGTAGTGCCCTATTACGATCGCACCTGGCTGATCGGCAAGACGCTGAAGACTGTTTTTACTAATCTGGTCGAAGGAGCGATGCTGGTGTCGCTGGTGCTGCTGCTGTTTCTGGGCAATGTACGCGCCGCCGCGATTGTGGCCTTGGTCATTCCGCTGTCCTTGCTGGGTACTTTTCTCGGGCTGACCTGGATTGGTATCCCGGCAAACCTGCTCTCGTTGGGGGCGATGGATTTCGGTATCATCGTTGATGGCGCGGTGATCGTCGTTGAAAATGTGTTCAGGCGATTGTCGGAGAACAAGGAATTTCACGACGAGAAGGTTGATGATCGTGAAGACCGCCGCCGCATGCAGGTGATCTGGGATGCTGTCGTAGAGGTAGGCCGGCCGACGCTGTTTTCGATGCTGATCATCATCGCCGCGCATATTCCGATATTCACCCTGCAGCGCCACGAGGGACGCATTTTTGCGCCGATGGCTTATTCGGTGACCTCGGCGCTCGTCGCGTCGCTGATCTTTTCGCTGACACTGGTGCCGCTGTTGTGCTACCTGTTGTTGAAGAAGAAACTTCCGCATCACGATAACGCGCTGGTCGGGCGCTGCAAAGCTATTTATGAGCCGGCCCTGAACTGGGCGTTGGGACGTCGCAAGCTGGTGGTGCTTGGCGCGACCGCCGCCCTGGTGGCGAGCCTTGCAGTGGTACCGCAGCTCGGCACTGAATTCTTGCCCGAACTCAACGAGGGCGCCTTGTGGCTCAACGTGCCTTTGCATCCGAGCGTATCGGTGACTGAAGCGTCGATCGAAATGGGTCGTATGCAGGACGCGCTGAAGAAAATCCCGGAAATTCGCAGTGTTGTTTTCAAGGCTGGGCGCCCCGAGGACGGCACCGATCCCAAGCTTATCAGCATGGCCGAAATGCTGGTCGACCTGAAGCCTGAGTCGGAGTGGAAGCGCGGACTGAACAAACGGGAGGTGATGACCGATATCGATCGCGAACTGTCGAAAATCCCCGGCGTGCAGGCGAGCTTCTCGCAGCCCATCCGCGACAATATTCTCGAGAGCATTTCGCAAATCGACGGCCAGATCGTGGTCAAGGTGTTTGGCGAAGACCTCGCGCAGTTGCGCGAAAGCGCCGGCAAGGTGCTCGCCGCCATTGCCGATGTGCAGGGGGTTTCGCGCGCGATGATCGATCGCCAGGGCGAATTGCCGCAGACCTTGATCGAAATCGATCGCGCACAGGCCGCCCGTTATGGCCTGAACGTTTCCGATATCGAAGACGTGATTGAGACGGTACTGGGGGGGAAGGTTGCCACCAGCGTGTGGGAGGGCGAGAAACGCTTCGGTATCGTCGCCCGCCTTAAGGAGAATCAGCGGGCTCTCGACGAACTTCCCAATATTCTGGTTAGTACGCCCAACGGTGTTTATCTGCCGCTATCGCAGGTGGCAAAATTCCGCACCATAGGCGGCAGTATGAATATCAGTCGCGAAAACGGCGGTCGGGTGATCGCGATCGGCGTCTTTATCCGTGATCGTGATATGGGCAGCGTGGTTGCTGACATGCAGGAGCGCGTCGCCAAGTCCGTCAAGCTCCCCGATGGTTATTACATGAGCTGGTCAGGCGAGTTTGAGAACCAGGAACGCGCCATGTCACGGCTTGCCATTGTCGTGCCCTTATCGGTATTGTTGATTTTCATCCTGTTGTTCGATGCCTTCAAATCGTTCAAGAGCGCATTGCTGATCATCCTCAATATTCCGTTCGCCATGATCGGCGGCATTTTTGCATTGCTGATCACGGGTATCCCGTTGTCGGTGTCGGCGGCGATTGGTTTCATTGCGCTGTTTGGGCAGTCGGTACTGAACGGGGTGGTCATGGTCACGTATTTCAACCAGCTCAAGCGTGCCGGTGCGACGGCCGTCGAGGCGGTGACCCGTGGCTCGATGGTGCGTCTGCGAACTGTGCTGATGACGGCGGCGCTCGCCATGTTCGGCCTGTTGCCGATGGCGCTTTCGCATGACATCGGATCGGAGACACAGAAGCCCCTCGCGGTGGTTGTCATCGGCGGTTTGATCACGGCGACCATACTGACGCTGATCGTGCTGCCGGTCCTCTATGTCATGTTCGAGGAAGGCCTCGCGCGCATGCGCAAAGGCTAGTCCGATAGTGGGCGCGATCGTCCTCGGGTAGGGCTCGCGTAAGTTGGATATTGTTTTCCAGATTCCTCGCCTGCTCGCCACCGGCGGGCGGGTGGCTGTTAGCGCGAGCATCAAAGCGGTCGGGGATCAGCGCTGAATTTTCCAAGACTTTCTGTTAAAGTAACACCGTAAGCATTTATTTTGAATATTGTTTTGATGGGTTTCTGAAGCCATCGGCAAGCAAGCGTCTGATGGCGCGTCAGGAGAATGGAATGACAGGCAAGCGGGAAAATTGGCGTCGTTTGATGGGTTTGATGATTATGGCAGGCACCTGTGGCTTGTTCGCCGTCGTCATGCCCTGCAACGCGGCAGGCGAGCCCGGCCCGGCCAAAAACGCTACTACTGCGCAAAGCAAGGCCGAGGTGCAAAAAGCAGCGCAGGCAGGTTTGACCGCCGCCGGCCTGCCCAACCTCAAATCATCGATTGCGCTGGTAGTGGATCTCGTGGATGGTCACGCCATCTATGGCAAGAACGTCGGCCACGTTTCGCCGATTGCCTCCATTACCAAGTTGATGACCGCGATGGTGGCGCTGGACGCTGATCTGCCGCTCGAAGATACCATCGTCATCGACCGCGCCGACGTTGATCAGCTCAAACACACCGCCTCGCGTCTCGGGGTTGGTACTGCGCTGTCGCGTGCCGACATGTTGCGTCTGGCGCTGATGTCCTCAGAAAACCGCGCAGCGGCTTCGTTAAGCCGCGCCTATCCCGGCGGGCGTGAAACCTTCATCGCGGCGATGAACCGCAAAGCCGTCGAGCTGGGCATGTTTAGCTCGCGCTTCGTTGATTCCACCGGGCTGTCCAGCGAGAACGTTTCCACCGCGCAGGATCTGGCGAAAATGGTGAAGGCGGCCTATGACTATCCGCTGATCCGCCAGTTCACTACGACCCCGGCACATGCAGTCTCGACCACACGCGGTCATACCCTGCAGTTCCGCAATTCGAACGGTCTCGTCAAGAGTGCGGACTGGGATATCGGTTTGTCGAAAACCGGTTACATTATCGAGGCGGGGCGCTGCCTCGTCATGCAGGCGAAGATCGCCGCGCGTCCGGTGGTGATTGTATTGCTGGATTCGTGGGGCAAGAGCACGCGGATTGGTGATGCCAACCGCATTAAGAAATGGCTTGAGAGCCGCGTCGGGCGCAAGCCCGTCGGCTGAAAATTCGCGTTCAACGTTGCGCGCTTATTCGGCGCGGATGTTGGCGGCTTTGACGACCTTCGCGTATTTGACCATTTCCGATTTGATAAAGCCGCCGAATTCGGCCGGTGTTCCCCCTGCAACTTCGAGCCCCTGTCCATTGAATGATTCGATCATCGCCGGGGTGGCGAGCGCGGCCAGTAAATCCTGATTGAGTTTGCGCACCACGTTCTGCGCGGCGCCCGCGGGTAAGGTGATGCCGTACCAGTTGAGCACCTCAAAACCGGTTACACCGGCTTCGGCGATGGTCGGCACATCCGGGGCTGCAGCCGCCCGCTTCGCGCCCGAGACGCCCAGCGCACGCAGCTTGCCGCTTTTCGCCTGCGGCAGGGTCGCCGGCATGGTGCCAAACATGAGTTGCACCTGGCCCGCAATCAGATCGGTCAACGCCGGTGCGCTACCCTTGTAGGCGACGTGCACGAGCTCGGTGCCGGTGGCCAGTTTGAAGATTTCAGCGGTCAAGTGCAGCGAGGAGCCTTGGCCGGCCGAGGCGTAATTCAGTGAACCGGGTTTGGCGCGCGCGAGGGTGATTAATTCCTTCACCGATTTGACCGGCACCGACGGATTCACCACCAGCAAAAATGCCGAGGTCGCCAGCCGCGACACCGGCGTGAAATCTTTGATCGGGTCGTACGGCAGTTTCGCGTGCAGTGCCGGCGTGAAGGCCAGATTGCCGATGCTCGCCAGAAAAATCGTGTAGCCATCGGGGGCCGCGTGTGTGGCCAGCTCGGCGCCGATCAAGCCCCCAGCGCCCCCGCGATTGTCGACAATGATTTGCTGGTTGCGGATTTGCGCCAGATGCTGCGCCACCGTACGCCCGAGTATGTCGTTGCCGCCACCGGGCGGGAAGGGCACGATCAGCCGCATCGGCTTGTTCTGGGTTTCCTGCGCCAGCAATGGCGCGGCTGAGGCGAGGGACAGTGCAAGCAGGGTGAGAGCGGTTTTTCGCATGGTGGGTTGCTTTCAAGCGGCGTGGATCGGTAAAACGGTTGCTTATTATAGGCAGCCGGCCTGCGGTCTGCGTTGGTGGTGCCGGTGTGGGGCTAAAATGGGGCTTCATGGAAAAAAATTCTAAAACGCCAATGCAAACCATCGTGCTGCTGGCCATGATAGCGACCTTGTGCAATGTCGCGCACGGCGGCGGTCGCGTGACGATGACGTTGCTCGCCTTGCAGCTCGGTGCGGATGCATTCGGTGTTGGCATGCTGATCGCGCTTTATGCGCTGGGGCCGCTGGTGTTTGCGATTTATGCCGGCAAGATAATAGACCGCGTGGGTGCCCGCCTGCCGATGATGCTGGGTAGCGGTGGCATCGCGGTGTTGTTGCTGCTGCCGGCCACTATGCAAAACCTGTGGGTGATGTATGGCACGGCGTTTTTGCTCGGCCTCTGCTTCATGTTGTTCTTTGTTGCCACGCAGGGCATCACCGGGGCGATCGGCAAGCCCGAAGACCGCACGCGTAATTACAGTCTGCTCGCGGTCGGATTTTCGGTGTCGGGATTTATCGGGCCGTTGATCTCCGGCTTTGCCATCGATCACCTCGGCTATACGCGCGCGCTGTTGATCCTTGGTTGCTTTGCGCTGTTGCCGGTGGCATTTCTCTGGTTCAGGCCGGATCTGCTGCCGCGCAAGCCGCCGGCTGCCGCGCCTCCACCGGGCCAGAGTGCCTTCGATTTGTGGCGTATGCCGGGGCTGCGCAGCGTCTTTATTACCGGCGGTTTTATTTCCGCGGGCTGGGATTTGTATACCTTCTATCTGCCGGTGTATGCGCGCTCGATTGATTTGTCGGCGTCGGTGATCGGCATGATCATCGCCACCTTTGCCGTCGCCACCTGCGTGATCCGTTTGTTTCTGGCGACGCTGATCAAACGCGGGCAGGAGGCGCGCATCCTTAACATCGCGCTGGTGGTCGCCGGTATCGCCTACTTTCTGTTTCCGTTTTGCACCAACGCCTGGCTGCTGGCGGGGGTTTCATTTTTGCTCGGCCTCGCCATGGGGACGGGTCAGCCGCTGTCGATGATCCTGATCTACAACCTGACGCCGCGCGATCGCACCAGCGAGAGTGCCGGGGTGCGCGTGACGGTCAATCACCTCGTGCACGTCACCGTGCCCCTGCTGTTTGGGGCGATCGGTTCGGTGTTTGGTTTTTATCCGGTGTTCGTGCTCAACGCGCTAATGCTGGTGGGCGGCGGCACCCTGCACGGGAGATCTGCCGCCAAGCCGAGCGGCGACGAACCCCTTAAGCGTGACGCGCAATAAAGTCAGTTAGCGCATCATTGAAAGCTGCGGTCTGTTCGATATTGGAGAGATGCGCGGCGTCCGGCAGAATCACCAGTTCCGAACCCGGCATGGCGGCATGGATGTCGCGCGCCATCGCCACCGGGGTGCCCGGATCCTGTTCGCCGACAATCACCAGCGTCGGGCATTTGATGTCCTTCAGTTTCGCCGTCAGATTGATTTTCGGAATGGCGTGACAGCAGCCGATGAAGCCGTCGGCCTTGGTGGCGCGTACTGAAGCCGCAATGCGTGTCAGCGCCGGCGCGCCGCTTTTGCAATAGCCCTCGGTGAACCAGCGCGAAACCATCATTTCGCCGAACGGCGCCATGCCTTTTTCCTGCGCCAGCTTGATACGGTCTGCCCACGGGCCCTGGGTCTCGGGCGGGTAATAACTGGTGGTGTCGGCGAGGATCATGGTTTTGAAGTAGCCCGGGTGACGCAAGGCGAAAGTCTGGCCGATCATGCCGCCCATCGACAGGCCGCACCAATGCGTTTGTTTGATGCCCAGCGCATCGAAGAGACCGCGCACGTCGTCGGCCATTTGTTCGAGCGTATACGCGCCTGCTGGTGCGCTGCTGGCGCCGTGGCCGCGCGTATCAAAACGCAGCACCTTGAATTGCTTCGTCAGTGCCGGCATCTGCTCGTCCCACATATGCAGATCGCAGCAGAGTGAATGCGAGAGCGTCAGCCACGGGCCGTCGCCTTCGATTTCGTAGTTGATGTCGATGCCGTTGGATTTTATTTTCATACCGGTTTCCTTCACTAATCAATGAGCGGCTGATTTCTGCATTAATGTGGTTATTTCACGCTATCGAGAAAGTTGATCAGGTTTTTGTTGAAGACTTCACTTTGCTCGATGTTTGAAATATGCGCCGCCGATTCGATGATGGCCAATGAAGATCCCGGCAGATTGGCATGTATGGCGCGCGCCATCTCGGGTGGCGTACCGTGATCCTGATCGCCCACCGTGATGAACACCGGGCATTTGATTTCCTTCAGGCGGTCGAGCGTGTCGACCTTGGCAATCGCCGCGCAGGCGCCACAGAAACCCGCCACTGGCGTGTTAAGAATATCGCCGCCGATACGCTTCATGATGTCCGGCCGCGCTGTGATGTAGGGTGCGGTGAACCAGCGTGCCAGTGTGCTGTCGAGTACGCCCGCCATGCCTTTGGCGCGTGCGATTTCCATGCGCTCGCCCCACATCTGCGCCGCGTTCGGCGGGCGCCGGCTTGTCGTGTCGGCGAGCACCAGCGATTTGAACACGCCCGGATATTTGAGCGCGTAGGTCTGGCCGATCATGCCGCCCATCGACAGGCCGACCCAGTGCGTTTCCTTGATGTCGAGATGCGCAAAGAGGCCGTGCACATCGTCGGCCAGTTGCTCGAGTGTGTAGTCGCCCTCGGGCGCGGTGCTCTGGCCATGACCGCGCGTATCAAAGCGCAGCACTTTGAAGTGCTTGGTCAGTAATTCCATCTGCTCGTCCCACATATGCAAATTACAGGCGAGCGAATGCGAGAGCGTGATCCACGGGCCGTTGCCATCGACTTCGTAATTGATTTCAATACCGTTGGTTTTGACTTTCATTAATCGTCCTTGTTTCGAATGCACGGTTTCACTGAATACTTGCCACTGACTCGTAACCAGGAAGGAGCGGCGCGTATTCCGGAGTTCTGCTGTTGTTTTTCATGTCCTCCCCTCTTGAGGGGAAGGGTTAGTGTGGTGGGTAATCGTTTGCCGCCCGCCATCCCCGCCTTCCCCCGCAAGGGGGAAAGGGGTTTATCGCTTTGCTTTTTCCGGCCCTTTTTTAAACGAGTGCCGCGGCGATTTTCTCGCGCGTCAGCGGCATCTCACGCAGGCGCACGCC
>CAMDSO010000005.1 GCA_945906935.1 Bordetella parapertussis | reverse complement strand
CTGGGTTTCACCCACACAGATGCCGGGGGCGAGACCGAGTCCGCCAGCAAGCCCGGCGCCGAGATCGGTCAGGATGTCGCCAAAGGTGTTGGTGGTAACCACCACGTCGAATTGTTGCGGCTTCATCGCCAGCTTCAAGGCAAAACTGTCGATCAGCACGTCCTGCATCTTCACGCCGGGATAATCCTTGACCGCCTTGTGGCACTCCTCGGCAAACATGCCGCACACCAGCTTGAAAGTCGGCGCCTTGTGCACGGTGGTCACCACCTTGCGCGGCCGCGTAGTGGCAATTTCACAGGCGACGCGGGCAACACGGTTCGCCCCCTTGCGGGTGACCACGCGCATGCCAATGGAAATCTCGTCGTTCGGCCGGAACTCGCCGGAACCAGCCACCACCGTGCCAGCGCGCGCCAGACCCTCGGTGGCTTCGCGCACGAACACCACATCCATGTCCTTGTGCACCGATGGAATGTTGGCGTAGGAGCGCACTGGTTTGACGCTGGCAAACAGCTCGAAAGTTTTGCGAAATGGCGGCATCACCCAGGTCGGATCTTTTTGCGGATAGGCGCTATGCCCGATCGGCCCCATCAACCAGCCGTGCAGACCGCGCAGACGCTCCTCAGTGCCCGGCGGTATGGTGTGACCAAACTCTTCATGCGCCTTGCGTCCGATCGGCAGCGGATGCCATTCGATCTCCAGCCCGGTTTTCGCCGCTGCCGCCTTCATCACCTTGACCGCTTCGGGCACCACTTCGAGGCCGATATCGTCACCCAGCAAAATTCCTATTTTCAGCATGACCCTTGTTCTCCGTTGATGTTCAGTTCCACTTCAGGCGGCGCACCGCTTTCATGCGCTGGATCGAATCGCCGGCCAGATGCGTCCAGATCACCGCATCGCGCGCAATCTTGTCGGCACGCGCCGGAATCCCACCGCCGCGCGCACCGATCACCTCAAGATTGAGCGCGGTCACCTTCTGCACCACGTCGGTGGCAAAGTTCATCAGCAACACGTTGTTGACCGAATGGTTCCCGATCTTCGCATCGCCCTCACCGGCCACGCGCATCACAAACGAGCGCAACGCCTCGGTCAGCATGTGCATTTCGGAAATCTTCAGTTGCACGTGCTGGTTGTCCTTGAAGTAACGCGACTGCGGAAGGTGCGTGCGCGCATGCGTCATCGCCATCTCCAGCGCGTCATCGCAAACGCCCACGGCATTGGCCGAGAGTTCAAGGTCGCCAAAGGTGCCGTGGCGGGTCTTGTAAGCGCCGTTGACTTCACCCACCACATTGGCGTGCGGCACGCGCGCATCCTCGAATATCAATTCGGCGTTCTGGTAAAAACGCCAGCCGCGCTTGTTGAAGACCTTGCCAATGCGCAGCCCGGGCGTGTCGATCGGAATCAAAAACTCGGTGCCGCCCTCGCGGATGCTGACATTCGGATTGGTGCGCGCATCGACGAAAAACAGCTTCGCCACCGAACCGTTGGCGATGAAACATTTCTCGCCGTTCAAAATCCACTCGTCGCCACGGCGCTCGGCCTTCAGACGCCAGCCGGATTTCGGATCATCTTCGGGCGGCAGCCGGTGATCGGAGCCGGAGTTCGGTTCGGTGCCGGCGTGCCCGAGCAAAAAAGTATCGTCGTCGAGAAACTTTTTGAGATAACGATCCTTCTGGTCGGGCGAACAAAACGCAGCAATCAGATGACTCCATTTCCAGCACTGGCTGAAGGTTTTCGCCATTGCGCTGTCGCCGCGCGCGAGTTCCATGATAACCAGCGCCTGCGTCACCAGATCAATGCCGTGACCACCCCACGCCTTGGCCACCACCGCGGTACGAAAGCCCAGGCGCGAACCTTCCTTGACAATTTCCCAGTCGAATGCTGCACGCGGATCGGCAATTTGGTCGCGGGCGAGCGAATGCGGACGCAGCACCTCTTCTGCAAATTGCCGCGCCTTGGCCTGCCATGCCAGCTGTTCTTCGGCTAAACGTACATCCATTACAAACTCCTGATTAAACGCTGGCGCGCGGCCCGAAGCCCGGCAGATAACGTGGACCGTCTTCGATGCCGTCGACCGGCGGGCCGGATAAACCGTGGCTCGTATCCTTGACCACAAACACCGCGATATCGCCGTCGGCGCTGGCCATGGTGCAATGAGGCACACCGGCCGGCATATGCACTAGACCGTAAGGCGCCACATCCATCGGCGCAGCAGCGATCTCGCCAAGCAACCTTCCTTGCAGAACGACATTGAATTGCTCGTTCTGATGGGTGTGCAGCTTGGCGCCCGAACCGCGCGCCTTGTGAATGACACCAACGTGCAGTGCGGCGCCACTCAAGGCGGCGCCAAACGAACTCGATTTCCCGGAGACGAAATTCTTCGGCACAACTTTCGCGCTCGACGCACCGGGCGGCACCGCGCTGAGTTCATCAATCGGGTAAACATAACGCATCACCACGTCGCCACTCTGCCGCGTGACAGACTGGGTCGCGGCATTGGCATGCTCGACCCAGCCGGCATCATCAAACACACCGGCCATGGCGGCGGCGTTGCGCGAGAGCGCCAGGATAAAGCGTGTGTCGCATCCCGCACGCAGGGAATGCGGCATGCCAGCGGGCACATGCAGTGCATGTTGCGCCGGCACTTCATGCAGGCGCCCGTCGAGATCAGCCGTCAGCGCACCTTCCAGCACGAAAAAAAATTTCTCTGCCGCCGATACTTGCACCGAACAACCCGCACCGCGCCGCGCCTGCAACAGTGCGACACTGGCGCGAGCGCCCTCGACGGATACGCCGCTTAATGAACCGCTGCTGCGCTGATCCAACAGCGCACTGCAAGCCACGGCTGGCGGCGGCCCTGGCGTAACAAGGTCATATACATAGCAGTGCTGTGCGTGCTCGGTTGCGGACATCAAGATCCTCCGGGAGAACACGCTTGTGATTGAAGAACAACAGCGCGCGTGTTTGCTTCGATTATCGCACCACACCGAAAGTCACGCCAAACCCGTGGCAGTGCAGGCGCGCATAGCAGTATTGCTAGGCGCAATGCGGCAGATGTGCGAGACTATTCGTGTCAGTCATGGAGAACGTATGCGTTACCAGTATTTATTATTTGGCGCGATCAACGCGCTTGCAGCCGCATCGGTGGCGGCAGCCGACCCCTATCCCAACCGCCCGATCCGCATGATCGTCGCCAATGCGCCGGGCAGTGCCAGCGACATCTACGGGCGCATCGTTTTTACCCGCATGTCCGAGCGACTCGGCCAACAGATCGTCATCGACAACCGGCCAGGGGCTGGCGGTACGCTCGGCGTGGAAACCTCGGCGCGTGCGGTGGCCGATGGCTATACGCTAATAACCGTCACCGCGGCGGTGATGACCATCGCGCCGCATGTCTACGCAAAAGTCGGCTTCGATCCGCTGAAGGATTTTCTGCCGGTGTCGGTATTCGTCAAAACTGAAACCGCGCTCTGCGTGCATGCCGGCCTGCCGGTAAAAACGCTGCGCGAATTTATCGACCTGGCGAAATCAAAACCGGGCCAACTCAACATGGCCTCGGCCGGCATCGGCTCGACCAGCCATTTGGGCGGGCTGATGTTCGCCACCCTGGCGGGAATTGAAGGCAACCATATTCCCTACAAAGGCGGCGGGCCGTCGGCCCTGGCCTTGGTGCAGGGCGAGTCGCAATGGACCATGGGGCCCTATGGCGCTTACGGCAGCCATGTCAAAGCTGGCCGCGTACGCTGCCTCGCCACCGGCGGTGATAAACGCTCCGCACTAACGCCCGAGCTGCCTACCATCGCTGAAGCGGGGGTCGCCGGTTTTCGTTATTACGGCTGGAACGGTGTGCTGGCGCCGCGCGCGACACCGCGCCCCGTGGTCGACAAACTCAATGGCGTGATGCGCGATGTTCTCGGCACTACCGACCTGCGCCAGCTCTACATGGCGCAGGGCGAGGAACCCGCGTATTCGAGCGTCGCCGATTTCACCCGCATCATCAGTGATGATTTTGTACAGATGGGCAAAATGGTCAAGCTCGCTGGACTCAAGCCCGAGTAAGCAGCATGCCATACACACTCATGTGGTAGCACCTGCTCAACGTTGCCATCGTGTTTGCTTGGCGCGCGGTCAACGCAGTGGCGCAGAGCTATCCGCAACGGCCAACCGCGCCATCGCGACGCCCGCAGCATCGCGGCAGTTGCTACAAATCGGCGCCAATCCAGTGCGACGTTCACCAAGAAATTTGGCGAATTTGTGCGCGAAGATAACGCGCGCTACGGCAGCCTCATACACAAAGCCAGCATCAAGCTGGAATAAGTAACTGCGCCAGTGTCAGCCGGCAAAAGCGTGATGGGTATCCTGCGAAACGATGATCAAGGCGTCCTGCCCGGCGGGGCTGAGACTGTGCGGCATGCCGGGCGGCACATGTAGCGTACAGTGCCGGCCAACACGATGTTCGATGCCGTCGACTTCGGCCACGACCTCACCCGCCGCAACAAATACGAACTGTTCATTCGCATGACTATGTACTGCGCCCCGCAAGCCTGCGGCCGCACGCAGGCGCGCCACGTGCAAGGTCTCGCCGCTGACCAGATCGCCCGTCCAGATGCCTGCGGCCACACTAGGGGTGACCTGGGCGCTGGCAACGCGTCCGGGTTTTTCGGCAAGCCGTGCGAAATCGTAGATGTAGCGCGTCTTTTCACCGGCCGTATCTCCACGGCAGGCCGCCATTAATTGCGCTGTCGATTGCGCAGTTTCGGTCGCACGAGTACCGAAGCCGGGCAAAAAATTGGGGCCGTTGTATTGGCCATCGACGGGTGGCCCGACGATACCATGACGGGTGTCTTTCATGGCAAAGAAGACCAGATCCTCGTCGGGACAGGCCATGCCGGTATGCACGGCGCGCGACGGCGTATGCAGCAGCGTATCGACCGGGGCGAAGACCTGCTCACCTTCGATCTCGCCGGTCATCACGCCCCGCACGATGTAGTTGACCTGTTCGTTCGGGTGGGTATGCGCCTTGGCACCAGAGCCACGAGTCTGGCGCCCCAGCGTGACGATCAAGTGAAGTCCTGTCAGGACGGCACCGACCGTTGACGATTTGCCGGTCTGCAAAGTCGGCCCTGACAACAGGCGTTTAGCCGCCACGCGTGCACTGGTCGTCCCCGCAGGGACTTGATCCAGCAGCGCAAAATCGTAGACGTATTGAACAGCAGTGTTTGGCAAAACCGATGACATTGGACTCTCCGGCGCAAGCGCGTAGTTTTGGGCTATCCTAGCATAGCTGGCAGCGCCCTTACCCCGGCCTGTCACTGGCTTCTGCAGCACCGCTGCGGTTAGACTAAAATCTCGCCTTCGGCCCCGCCCTTGCACGCAGCAAATCCAGTCGAACGTTTACCAAGGAAAAAAATGCGCACTCGAAAATTTATGACCGTCGTTGTATCTTCCCTTGTGCTCGTCACTGCCTTCTGCACCGGTGCCTCCGCCGCGCAGACCAGCTTTCCTGAAAAACCGGTCCGACTCGTCATCGGTAGCGCGCCAGGTTCAGGACCAGACATCATTTCGCGCGCACTGGCCGACCGCCTTTTCGGCGCCTGGGGCCAGCGCGTGGTGGTTGACTCACGGCCCGGCGTCGCCGGCGTCCTCAGTGCCGATCTGGTGCTGCAAGCGCCAGCCGACGGCTACACATGGATGATGCTGACCTCGCAATTATTGGTTGCCACCGCGGTGTTCCCGAACGTCAAGTTCAACCTCGAAAAAGATTTCGTCTCGCTGAGCCTGATCGGGACGACCTCGTTCGTACTAGTCGTCAATCCCGAAATTCCGGCGAAGTCGATCAAGGAGCTCATCGAAGCGGCGAAGAAAACGCCGCTTAAGTACGGTTCGGCAGGCACCGGCGCGTCGGAGCATCTGTCTGGCGTTCTGTTCACCAAACTCACCGGTACCGACATGCTGCACGTTCCGTACAAGGGCGTGGCCGAAGCGATGGCCGCGACCATGGGCAAGGAAGTCAATCTGACCTATGGCGTGGTGCCGGCAATGCTCGGTGCGGTGCAATCCGGCCGCGTGCGGGCGCTCGGCGTGACCGGACCGCGCCGCAGCCAGCTGCTGCCCGACGTACCCTCGATCTCCGAAGCCATTCCGGGCTATCAAACGCTCGCCTGGTACAGCGTGGTCGCCCCGACCGGCGTGCCGGAGCCGATACTGGCCAAGGCCAGCGCCGCGATCAGCAAGATCGTCAAAGACCCGCAATTCGGCGAGCAACTCAAGGGCCTTGGCCTCGAAATCGTCGGTAGCGATCGCGCCGAACTGGATAAATTCCGCGCCGACCAGAGGAAATCCATCACCGAAATCGTCAAGATTTCCGGCGTTGATGTTAAATAAGGCGCTGCAAGCGGTTTTAGACGGTCCAGCCGAGGGGGCTGGGCGGCGCTAAGCAAACACCGGCACATCAGACCAATAACCATATAAATCAAACTACTGCAGACACTAAGTCGGCCGCTTAAGAAGACGGTCGCGGTCTGCGGCAGCACAAAGCAGGCGAAGATTCCGCTTGTCAGAAACGCCCGCAGCATGGAAACTCCCGTGGTCGATTGGTTATTGGCAAGTTCTCCTGACATCCGTTCCGGATGTTTTTGCGATTTTTCCCGATGGATCATTTGATGCCGCGCTCAATATCGTGCGCGGCCTATTGCATTACATATACTAGGAACACCATGTCTACTACGGGCACCGTAAAGTTTTTCAATGCAACCAAGGGCTTCGGCTTCATCGCACCGCAAGACGGATCGAAGGACGTTTTCGTCCATATTTCCGCCGTGGAAAAAGCCGGCCTCTCGACGCTGAGCGAGAACCAGACTGTTTCGTTCGACCTCGAGCGCGGCAATAACGGCAAGACGTCGGCCGTGAATCTGAAGGCTGTGTAAAGAGTTTCTGGCAGGCGGCCGTGCGCGGTCGCCTGTTGTGTTGGTGTAGCAAGCAGGTTGCGCGAGAGAGCACAGGCTCACGGTAGAGTAAGCTGAGGATCAAACCGCATACCGGCGCCAAAATTCTGCAACCACGGGTTGCTTCCCGTGTGCAAAACCGGATTTTCAAACGGGCGATACAGTATCCCGCCCGCTCCCAGGAACACAAACAGGGTCCATTGCGAAACTGCAGCACGTGTGGAAAACATCCTGTCGACGATGCAGGACTTAAATGCCTAAACAACTACAATCTGGAGCATTTCGGATGCAGCGAATCCTGGATTACTTGAAGAATCACGGCGAACGGCTAGACTCCGAAATTGCCGCAGCAACCGGCATGTCGGTTGAAAATGTGCGTGTCGCGGTCTCCGACCTCTCCGCCAAGGGTGACGTGATGGTGTGCCGCTCGATCCGCTTCCGCGACGGCAAACATATCGAAGCCGTGCTGTGCCGCATTGCCGGCTATATTCCGCCAGCCGCACCTGGTCGTAAACCGAAAGCGCAAACGGAAAAGAAGTAATCGTATTGGCTGCGCCGGCAGGCAACGACCTGCGGCTGACAGCTGGGGCATTCGATGGCTGTCAGCAAAACGCCGCGGAGGCTCAGCCTGACGCAGCGGTCTTCGGACCTATTGCACCTTCCTTCTCGAGCAACGCATAAATGCCGCCGGCCTTGAGCAGATCCAGCAGCTTGAGCGGCAGCGGGATCGCCTCCAGCGCGGTGCCGCGGGTGATGTTTTTGACGGTCGCCGCATCGAAATCGACCTCGGCAACATCACCTTCTTCAAACGTGGCAAACACATTCACACATTCCATCGCCGGAAATGCAAAGTTCACACAATTGCGAAAAAACAATCCATTGATCGATTGCGCAACCAGACAACTCAAGCCAAGGTTCTTCAGTGAACGCGCCGCCGGCCGGCTCGAACCCATGCCGAAGTTACGTCCACCAACCAGTATGTCGCCCGCCTGCACCTGTTCCGACCATCCTGGCCGGTTGGCACGGAACACCCACTGCGCCTGCTCGGCCGGCATCAAATAAAAAGCCTGCACCGGCAGAATCAGATCGGTGTTGATGTTGTCGCCAAACTTCCAGACGCGTGATTGAAATTTCATAGAACCTCGCTTTCAGCCGCAGAAAATTTTGAGGGCGAAAAACCGCCAAACGTGCTCGCGTCTTCGCAAATGCAATCAGCTGTTTTCTTCGCTCTACGTCTACTGCGCCCACTGTGGCAAAATTTTTACTGCAGAAATTCGCGCGGGTCGGTAATCGTGCCCGTGATCGCGGAAGCCGCCACCGTTGCCGGCGAACCCATAAAGATTTTTGCGCTAGGGTCGCCCATACGCCCTTTGAAATTGCGCGTGGTCGCCGTGATGCAGGTTTCGTTCGGTCCGAGCACGCCCAGATGTCCACCGCCGCAGGCGCCGCAGGTCGCCGGCGTCACCACCGCGCCGGCATCGATCAGTTTGGCAATCGCACCGCTCTTGAGTGCTTCGCGATAAACGAGTTGCGACGCCGGCGTGATAATCAAACGTACCTTGGATGAAACACGGCGTCCGTCAAGGATGGAAGCCGCAAGTTCCAGATCATCCAGGGTGCCGTTGGCACAGGAACCGATAAACGCCTGATCGATCTTCGTCCCCGCCGCGTCACCAACCGGTCGCGAGTTGTTGACCACACTGTCCGGATAAGCCACCAGCGGGGTCAGCACGCCAAGATCGACCGTGCGCACGGCGGCATAGCGGGCGTCGGCGTCCGCATAGACAGCCTCGAAAGGGGCCGGATTACGCGCACGCACCCACTCCAGCATCACGTCATCGGGCTCGAAGGTCGCGAACTCGGCGGACAGTTCCGCCGCCATGGTGGTCAGTGTTTTGCGCGCGTTGATGCTCAGACTCTTCATGCCGGCGCCACCGAACTCGACATTCATCGTTGCGTGATCACCATATTCACCGGCGATTTGCAAAAAGGCGTCCTTGGCCGTCACCGCACGCGACAATGCGCCGGTGAGTTCATAACGAATGGTTTCACCGACCCGGAACCAGGTTTCGTTCTTGCACGCCGCATACACAATGTCGGGCTGGCCGACGCCGCGCGCGATGCAATTGAACACCCCGCCCGAGCAGGTATGCGAATCACTGCACAACAAGACACTGCCCGGCAGTCCGTAGCCATGATCGGCCACCAACTGGTGCGCGATACCCTGTGAGTAACCGACATCATGAAAACGCTTGATGCCAAAGCGCGCGACAAACTCGCGGCCAATGCCATGTGCGGTAGCCGAGGCTTGTGTGGCCGCCGGCACGCGGTGATCAAAGACGACGACAATGCTGTCGGGGTTGTTCACCTTCAGGACTTCGCGCCAGCGATTGGTCATGAAGTTGTTGTCGAACAAAATCACTGTATCAACGGCAACCGTAACGAGATCCCCCGCACCGACTTTTTTCAAACCGCTCTTTTTCGCGAGTATCTTCTCAGCGATGGTCATACCCATAACGCAGTTACCCCCTTCTATCAACCACCGACAAATTTTTTCTCAAGCTCGTCCAAACGCTCCATGCCCATCAGGTCGTTCAGTTCATCGAACGATGCCAGCAGATCCGGACGGTCGACCACGCGGTTATGCTTGACCACTTCTTCCTTGAAGACCGCCATGGCGTTCATCATGCCCTTCAACGCCGCGGTGGACAGTATGCGCGGATAGCTGACACCACCCACCCCCAGATCCTCAAGTTCCTTCGGCGACATCAACGGCGTGGTGGCACGCGAACGCAGTCCAAGACCCATGTTGACGATGAGTTTTTTCGGCACATTCTTCGCCACCTTGGCAATGTCTTCCTTCGACAACAGCGCATCGGCATAGAGCACATCGGCACCCGCTTCGGCGTATAAATTAAGGCGGCGAATCGCCTCATCAACACCATGTGGACCGGCCGCATCGGTGCGCGAAACGATGCAAAAATCGTCGTCGCGCCGCGCATCGGCCGCAGCCTTGACCTTCTGTACCATTTCTTCTGCGGGGATGCATGACTTGCCAGCCATGTGGCCACAGCGTTTCGGCCACACCTGATCTTCAAACATCAAGGCGGCCATACCGGCTTTCTCGAAGGCGCGAACCACAAAATGCACGGTCATCGCGTTGCCGTATCCGGTATCAGCATCGGCGCGCAACAGCAGATTGTCGGTGCAGTCGGCGAGGCGGCGTGCGTTGTTGAGATTTTCGTCGAACGTCATGATGCCGCGGTCAGGCCAGCCCATGCGGCTCTCCGACACACCAGCCCCGGAAATGGATGCAGCCTTAAAGCCGCTCGCCTCAACCAAGCGCGCGGTATATCCGTCATAGATGCCCGGCTGGATCAAAATCTCAGGGGCATTGATCAACTCTTTGAACTGGCGGCCTTTACTTGCCATACAAATCTCCTTTGTATTACGTAACGATGCGGCGCCACTGCTACGCGCAAAAAATAAACTCCGGGCTGACGATGATTATCCCATATTCAGAACGGCCTTCCGCCTGCGACACGTATGACTGGAGCGGCTGAGTTGGCCTAGACGCAGGGCTGCGGCGGCGAAAAATTGCACGGCGGATGCTTGGGGATTGGCAAGCCGTGACCTAGAATGAGCGTCAGACAAAATTTTCAGAACGATTAACTCATGTTTAAAGTTGTCAGCCTTGCGACCCTAATCGTGCCAACGCTCACGTTGGCACTATCGCCGGCATTTTGTACAGCCCAGACTTACCCAAGCAAACCGATCCGCATCATTGTGCCCAGCACGCCCGGTGGCAGTGTCGACATGCTCGCCCGCACCATCGGCGCGCGGCTCGGTGAACGCTGGGGTCAGCAAGTAGTGGTCGACAATCGCTCTGGCGCGGGTGGCGTGATTGCCGGTGAACTCACCGCACGCGCCGCGCCCGACGGCTATACCCTGATCATGGCAACGATATCGTCGATGGCCACCAACGTCAGCCTGACGCGCAACCTGCCATACGATCCGATACGCGATTTCGCCCCAATCACGCACGTTGCCTCGCAACAGATCGTGTTGCTCGCCGGAACGAATTTTCCGGCGAAGACTCTGCAGGATCTGATCACGATGGCCAAGGCAAAACCCGGCCAGATCACTTTCGGCACGGCGGGTAACGGCACCGGCGGACATCTCGCCGGCGAGTTACTCAAGCTGATGGCCGGCATTGATCTGACGCATATCCCCTATAAAGGCTCCTCACCGGCACTGATTGATGTGATCAGCGGACAGGTACCGCTGACGCCGATTTCAATCAACACCGCGCTGCCTTCGATCAAAACCGGTCGCGTGCGTGCGCTTGCAGTGAGCGGCGCCCACCGCTCGCAAACGCTGCCCGACACACCGACCATGAATGAAGCCGGCGTCAAGGGTTATGAATCCTACACCTGGTACGGGATGCTGGCGCCCAAGGCCACGGCGCGCGCCGTGATCACAAAACTTAATGCAGAAACCGTCGCCATCCTGAAAATTCCAGAGATACGCGAGCGCCTACTCGCTGACGGCGCCGAACCGGTCGGCAACACACCAGAACAATTCGGCGCCTTCATCCAATCCGAAATCGACAAGTGGGGCCGCGTCATCAAGGCGGCGGGACTGAAAGCCGAATGAGGCCAGTCAGCGTTGCGCGTGCAGCGCGTCGCGTACTGAATCAAGATGCCGGCAGACTTCCTCGGCGCCCGTCAACACGCGCAGCGTCTGCCGTTGTATCGCATCCGGATTGACATACCTTACCGGCAGATCGCGCAGCCCGGTCAGGCGTGTCGGCGCGCGCCACAACGCCGCCAATTCATCCGCTGACAACGACGATCCGCCACCCAACACCACCTGCGGTTTACGTGCCATCACATCCTCGAGGGACACCACCGGCGTCAACACCGGCAGCGTCGCAAAAATATTCTCGCCGCCACAAACGCGCAACACATCGCTGATGATGTGACGGTCGTTCACGGTCATCAGGGGCTGATGCCAGATTTCGTAGAACACGCGAACCTTGGTCGCGCCGGCATAACGCGCACGCAAGGCCGCCACACGCGTCTCGAATGCAGCCGCGGCGGACTCCGCCACAGACAGAGTTCCGGCCAGCGTCGCGATCGCCCTCAACGCACGCGGCAGGTCATCGAGCACCAGCGGTTCGATGAGGAACAGCTTCAGACCGAGGCGTTCCAGGCGTGCGATATCGGCAGCACGGTTGCCGCTTTTCCAGCCGATGACGAGATCCGGCCGCAGGGCGACGATGCGTTCGGCATCTATGCTCGAGGCGTCACCGATCTGCGGCAGCACGGCGGCCTGCGCTGGAAAATCACTGTAGCGCGGCACCGCCACGAGTTGCGCACCGGCACCGGCGGCGAACACCATTTCCGTGATTGAAGGGGCCAGCGCAATAATGCGGGTGGCGGGCGCGCGCAGGTTCAGCGTGACGCCACGGTCGTCGGTGGCGACAACCCCGGCCACCGCCGCGACGCCATACGCCGCAAACAGGAGGCACCACAACCACTTCATGAATTTCAAGCCAGAGGGATCAGGAGATGGCTTGATAATAAAGATTTTGCGGATGCCGCGCCTGCGCAAAGAAAAACCAGCGCTCGGCCAGCAAGCCGGCATATTGCAGGCCAAACACAACCACTAGCCATTGCGACCGCCCCTGCTCAAGCGCGAGCAGTATCATCGCCAGCGGCAGTACGAACACCGTCAGCAGAAAAAACCATTTCACCAGGCGTAATGCCGCGGCACTGCGGCCGTGAAAAAAATCGCGGGTATTGAAACTGCCGCCCATCGCCCCCTGCGCCTTTTGCACGATTTTCGGATTGACGATACCAGTCGCGCTTTGCACTGTGGATTTCGGCCGTAACCGTGCATTGCGCACAAGTGACAAACTGCGCGTCACCGCGCCCGCCGCAATCAACACGGCCGCCGCCACCGCCAGCCGCGGCACGATCAGCGGCCACGCTGTTGCGGCAAGAGCAGCCGCCAATAACGTCCCAGAAGCCGCGCCCAGAAAAAAGAAGTTCGCGCATGTGAGCGGCGTATGCCACTCCTGCAGAAATTTCAGGCAGCTATAAATCATCGCCGTGCAGACAAACAGGGCGATACACAACAACAAGCCGGCGGCGGCAATCCAGCCGGTGCAATTCCAGCCCTCGGCATGCGCGTAGCCGTAAGCGATGACCGCGGCGATAAACGCCGGCAGCACGATCACTTCACGTGACAACCACGAGGTGCGCCACATGACGACGGCCCGCCACGCACGTTCGGGATGCCCAAGATGCAGGAAGGAGGCACCCAATCCACACACCAGCAACAGGGTCGCAAAAAAACTGCCGGTGACAAAAAAATCAGCGGCCACCGGCGCCATCATGCCTACACTCGCGGCAGCTTCGACACCGGCCATCGCCAGGAACAAGCCCTGCCCGGCCCCGATCAAGGTCGTCAGAAAAATAACAGACCACGCCGGCTTCATACCTGCCCCCCCGTCGGGTTCAGATCAAACGCGCCGTCGATGCCACGCGGATCTTCGCCCTGTGCCGGCGCCGCAGCCACCGCGGTGGTCGGCTTGCGTGGCAGATAGCGGTTGGCTGGATTCGTTTCCCACTCGGGCATCAGCGCATACCCGCCGCGCTCGCTGATGGCCTTGGACACCTCGGAGGCCGGATCATGCACATCACCAAACAGCCGCGCGCTGGTCGGGCAGGCGATCACACAGGCCGGCTTGCGTTCGGCCTCCGGCAGCTTGTCATCATAAATACGGTCCACGCATAGCGTGCACTTCTTCATCACATGCTGCTGCTCGTCGACCTCGCGCGCACCGTAGGGACAAGCCCATGCGCAGTATTTACAGCCGATGCATTTGTCGTAGTCGATCAGAACGATGCCGTCTTCGGCCCGTTTGTAACTCGCCCCCGTCGGACACACCGGCACGCAGGGCGGATCCTCGCAATGCAAACAGGATTTCGGAAAATGCACCGTCTCGGTGGCCGGAAACTCACCGGCCTCCCAGGTCTGCACGCGATTGAAAAACGTGCCGCTCGGGTCCTTGCCGTAGGGATTCTGGTCGCTCAGAGGACCGGCGCTGCCGCTGTCATTCCATTGTTTGCAGCTGGTGACGCAGGCATGACAGCCGACGCAGACATTGAGGTCTATGACCAATGCGAGCTGGGTCATCGCATTCCTTTCCGGGGTAGCTTCATCAGTGGGTCCCAGCGTTGTGCGCTGGTGCGGCGAACTGCGGCAACACAACCTCCGCCTCGTCGGCTAGCGCGGCGCGAATGTTGACGCGCACATCGTACCAGCCGGCCTGACCGGTGATCGGATCGGAATTCGAATAACGCGCACCATCCGTCAACGACAGCTCTTCAGAAATCAGATGATTGAGCAAAAAGCCGCGCTGCGATTCATTGGCATCACCACTCAAGGCCCAGGCCCCCTTGGACTTGCCGATCGCATTCCAGGTCCACACGGTAGCCGGCTCGACAGCTTCACTATAACGGCACATGCAGCGCACCTTGCCGTGCATCGATTCAACCCACATCCAGCCGCCGTCGGCGATACCCTGCGCCGCGGCCGTCAGTGGATTCACATACAAATAATTATGCGTGTGTATCTGTCGCAACCACGCATTCTGTGAATCCCAGGAGTGGTACATCGCCATCGGCCGCTGCGTCACCGCGTTGAGCGGATACAAATCGAGGTCGGTGGCTTGGGCTTCGAGCGGCGCGTAATAAAACGGCAGCGGATCAAAGTATTTGTGCACGCGTTCGCGCAACGCCTCCGGCGGCCGCCGTATGTCCGGGCCACGGCCCTCGGCGGCGAGGCGGAATTTCTGCAGCACTTCGCAATAGAGCTGGATCACCACCGGGTCGGGGAATTTGCGCAGCTTCATTTTCTGCGCCCACTCGTGATACCCCTGGTTCCAGTTGCGCATCCACTGATGCTCTTCGGGCATTTTGTGATGGTAGAAGCAGTTGTTCTTTGCGTACATCTCCCACTGATCTGGATTGGGCTCGCCAACCAGCGATTTCGAACCGTCCTTACCGCGCCAGCCGATGAGAAAACCCTGGCCTGATCCGGGCTCAGTTTCGAAGTTGACGATGAAGTCCTTGTAGCCGCTGAACTTGCGCGTGCCGTCGGCCTTGGTGAAGGCCGGAAACTTCATGCGCGATGCGAGTTCGACAATCACCTCTTGAAACGGCCGGCATTCGCCCTTCGGCTCGACCACCGGCACACGCACCGAATCGCAGGGCCCGTCGAACTCGGAAATCGGCCGGTCGAGCATCGACATGGTGTCGTAGCGTTCGAGATAAGTCGTGTCCGGCAGGATCAAATCGGCGAACGCCGTCATTTCCGATTCAAACGCGTCGCAGACAATAATGAAGGGGATTTTGTATTCACCACCGGCATGCTTGTCATTGAGCATGCGCCGCGCTTCACTGGTGTTCATCGACGAGTTCCATGCCATGTTGGCCATGAATATCATCAGCGTATCGATCGGATAGGGGTCACCCCGCCACGCATTAGTGATCACGTTTTGCATCATGCCGTGGACCGCCAGCGGATGTTCCCACGAGAAGGCCTTGTCGATGCGTACCGGCGAGCCGTCTGCATTGACAAACAAATCGTCGGGCCGCGCCGGGAATCCGAGGGCCGCGCCATCGAGCGGCATGTCAGGCTTGACCGCCTCGGCTTTGTTCGGGTTGCGCGCGTAAACCGGCGGCGTGCTGCGCGGGAACGGCGCCTTGTGACGAAAGCCACCGGGCCGGTCGATGGTACCGAGCAACGACATCAAGATAGACAACGCGCGCACCGTCTGAAAGCCATTCGAATGCGCCGCCAGTCCGCGCATCGCGTGGAAGGCCACGGGATTGCCGGTGACGCTATCGTGTTTGCGCCCCCAACTATCGGTCCAGGCGATGGGCAGTGTGATCTTGTGATCGCGCGCCACGGTGCCCAGTTCGCGCGCCAATGCACGGATACGTTCAGCCGAGATACCGGTTATGGCAGCCGCCCACTCAGGCGTTGATTCGCGCAGGCGCTCGCGCAGTAGTTCAAAAGCGGGTTTCACCGGCGTGCCGTCGGCGAGTCGATATTCACCGGTCAGTGCCGGATCGGCACCTTCGGTATGGTTGACCACCGTGCGGCCGGTATGACGGTCCCACCATAACTGGCTATGGCGACGGAACGGGTTCTTCACCGCATCTTCGGCGTCACAGGCCATCAAGCCGAATTCATTGCTCGCGGTGTCGAGATTCACCAGATAACCGGCGTTGGTATAACGCGCCAGGAAATCGCGGTCGTAGAGACCTTCGCGCACAATTTCATGACACAAGGCCATCAGCAAGGCGCCGTCGGTACCCGGCTTGATCGGTACCCATTCATCGGCCACCGCCGAATAACCGGTGCGCACTGGGTTAACCGAAATGAAACGGCCGCCCTCGCGTTTGAATTTGGAGATCGCGATTTTGAGCGGATTGGAATGATGATCCTCGGCAGTGCCGAGCATGACAAAGAGTTTGGCGCGGTCGAGATCAGGGCCGCCAAACTCCCAGAACGAACCGCCGATGGTGTAAATCATGCCGGCGGCCATGTTAACCGAGCAGAAGCCGCCATGTGCTGCGTAATTCGGCGTGCCGAACTGGCGCGCGAAGAGACCCGTCAGCGCCTGCATCTGGTCGCGACCGGTAAAGAAGGCGAATTTTTTAGGATCGGTGGCGCGCAATTTTGAAAGGCGCCGCACGATGGTATCGAGCGCCTCTTCCCAGGAGATCGGCTCAAATTCCGCGCCCCCCCGTTCGCTGCCGGCCTTGCGTTTCAACGGCCGCGTCAGGCGCGCCGGTGAATTCTGTTTCATGATACCGGAGGCGCCTTTGGCGCATATCACGCCCTTGTTGAGCGGATGCTCCGGGTTGCCTTCAATATAACGAACCTCACCGTCTTTCACCGTCACGCGGATACCACAGCGACAGGCGCACATGTAACAGGTGGTGGTTTTGACTTCCGGCGTAGCGGCGACGGACGGCACTGCAGAACCCGTACTCACTGGAAAAAACGCCAACGGCATCGCTGTGTATTCATAGTTTCTATGCTACCAACATCCCACCGTCACCGGCTTCAGTTTTTTTTATGCAGCCATAATCGTGCCCGCTCAAGAAATCCCTGTTTAGACCGTTAAACCAGCAGCATTGTTTTTGTTTAAACAGGGATTAGCATGATTTGGAAATTTTTTAAAAGCCGGGCCGTCCTCTGTATAGTTGGATTCATTCTGGCAGGCCCCGCCTATACCGCTACCGCAGCCGAGGAAAAGAAAGCCACGAAGCCACCTGCTGAAGAGAAAAAATCATCCAAATCAGTTGCGCAGGAAAAAACCCCGCCGGCACCTGAAAAGAAGGCAACCGTCCCAGCGGTCAACGAACGCGCTGCAGCCGAAGTCGCGGCGGCGGCACGGCCGCGACCGAAACCGGCACCCCGTGCAGCCCCACCCAAGCTAGTGGAAAAACCCACCGAAACCGTGCCTGCCGCAGCACCGCCACCCCGCGCTCCAAATTGGTCTTACGAGGGCGAGAACGGCCCGCACGCCTGGGCCCGCCTCTCGCCAGAGTTCGCGAAATGCGGCGCGGGCGAGCGCCAATCACCGATTGATATTCGTGAAGGCATGAAACTTGATCTCGAACCGATCACCTTCGATTACCGCGTAAGCAGCTTCAAGGTGATCGATAACGGACACACCATACAAGCCAACGTCGGCGGCTGGAACTCAATGCGCGTGATGGGTCGGCGCTTTCGGCTCGTTCAGTTCCATTTTCACAAACCCGCCGAAGAATTGATCGACGGTCGCCAGTTTGAAATGGTCGTCCATTTGGTGCACAAGGACAGCGAAGGACGGCTGGCGGTCATCGCGGTGTTAATCGAGGGCGGCGTAGCTCAACCGGCAATACAAACGGTGCTGAACAATCTGCCACTCGAAAAAGGTGAAGAAATCAGCGCGGCAGCACAGCTCGATCCAGCTCAGATGTTGCCGGAGAGCAAAAAATATTTCACTTACATGGGTTCGCTGACCACCCCGCCTTGCAGCGAAGACGTGTTGTGGATCGTCATGAAACAACCGGTGCAGGCCTCGGCCAACCAACTCGGATTGTTCGAACGACTCTATCCGATGAATGCGCGACCGGTGCAGGCGACGCGCGAACGCGTCATCAAGGAATCGAATTAGGCAGCATCGAAGAACCATTGCGGGCAGGCGACGAAACGTATCGACCGCGCTGCAGGTTATACCGCCGCACGACGGACACCGCGCTATTTGATGTATTGCAGGAGCTGCGCGCTGGTCTGGCGCAGCCGCTGTGAGAGCAGCGTCACCAGCTTGATCAGAATTTTCGCGCCCAGACTTGGGTGATCGTGAATAATCCGGCCCATATCGTCGCGTGTCAGTCTACCCAGCGTCGTCACCCGCAGTGCAATGCAGGTGGCAAAACGCGGCGCGCCGTCAATCATCGACATTTCGCCTAGCGTGGTCCCAGCCTTCACCGAAGTCATGTACTGCTGGCCACCGATACGGTTGGCTTTGTAAATATCGACCTCGCCATCGATCAGCATCAACATGTAGTCGCCGACCTCCCCCTCTTGCAGGATGGTGATTTGCGGACGGGCCCGGTAGATGTGCATGTAGGAGGCGAGGATGTCGATATCTTCGCGCGTAAAGTCGACAAAGAACTGCGACTCGTTGACCAGGCCAAGAATCGATCCAGCGTAAGCCGCCCCGTCACCGAGGTCTTCAAGGCTTTCGAGACGTTTGCGATCCGATTCCCCGTCTGCCACCGGCCGCCTCCCCAGATCCTCCTGCTGGTTGTAAAACTTATTGATCGGCCTCGGCGCGCTTCAGGCGGCGCTGGCGTACGCCCTCGGCCAGCGTATCGAGCAGCGCGTGGGTATCCTCCCAGCTGATACAGCCGTCGGTTATGCTCTGCCCGTAGGCCAGCGGCTTGCCCGGCACCAGATCCTGACGCCCCGCCTTAAGATGACTCTCCACCATGATGCCGAAGATGCGTTCCTCGCCGCCGCTCAACTGGCGTGCGATGTCGGCGCCGACATCCATCTGCTTCTGCGCATTCTTGCTCGAATTGGAGTGGCTGAAATCGACCATCAAGCGCTGCGCCAGACCGGCTTCGGCAAGACCCTTGGCCGCCACTTCGACGTTTTCGGCATCGTAGTTCGGCGCCTTGCCGCCGCGCAGAATAATGTGGCAATCCTCGTTGCCGGCGGTGGACACAATCGCCGAGTGCCCTGCCTTGGTCACCGAGAGGAAATGATGCGGCGCTTGGGCGGCGCGAATCGCATCGACGGCAATCTTGATGTTGCCATCCGTGCCGTTCTTAAAACCCACCGGGCACGACAACCCGGAGGCCAGTTCGCGGTGTATCTGCGACTCGGTGGTGCGCGCACCGATGGCGCCCCAAGACACCAGATCGGCGATGTACTGCGGCGTGATCATATCGAGAAATTCGCAGCCGGCCGGCAGCCCCATTTCGTTGATACCGACGAGCAGTTCGCGCGCGATACGAATGCCTTCGTTGATATTGAAACTGCCGTCGAGCTTGGGGTCGTTGATCAAGCCCTTCCAGCCGACGGTGGTACGTGGCTTTTCGAAATAAACGCGCATCAGTATCAGCAGATCATCCTGCAGACGATCGCGCTCAGACTTCAGTTTCAAGGCGTATTCGCGCGCAGCCTTGACGTCATGAATCGAGCACGGCCCTGCAATCACCAGCAACCGGTCATCGGCACCATGCAGGATACGATGGATCGCCTGCCGCGCACCGAAGGTCACCTCGGCGGCTTTGCTGGTCAATGGCAGCTCGCGCAACACGTCGTCAGGTTTGACCAGCTCTTTGATTTCTAATATTCGCAAATCGTCTGTTTTCTGCATGTCAGATCCGTTTAAACGCCGTTCAAGTTCAGAAAAATCGACGGATTATAGCCCAACTGCGGGGCTATCCCGGCAGCCGAGCAGGCCTGCACTCAATCAAGCGCGACGTAACACACGCGGATAATTTCGAGTTCTTCGACACCACCGGGCGTACGTAAGGTAACTACATCTCCCTCGCCTACCTTGGTCAGTGCGCGCGCCACCGGCGAAATCCAGCTGATATGGCCACGCACGGGATCAACCTCATCCTGGCCGACGATGCTGACGGTGCGTTCGACTCCCTTGCTATCGCAATACGTGACGGTCGCACCGAAGAAAACCTGCTCGACACCGGTGCGCGCCGGATTAACGACCTCGGCGATGTCCAGACGTTGGGTCAAAAAACGAATACGACTATCGATCTGGCGCAGGCGGCGTTTACCATACTGGTAGTCGGCGTTTTCCGAACGGTCACCGTTCGACGCCGCCCACGTCACCGTTCTGACGACTTCGGGACGCTCACGGTCGAGCAAATCCTGCAATTCGTTTTTCAGACGTGCGTATCCCGCCGGGGTCATGTAATTCTTCGCGCCCGCCGGCAACGGCGGCAGGACGTTTTCCTCGTCGTCGCCGGTATTCTGCGGCGCGCGGTCGCGCTCGAGATCGGCGAGCTTGCGCATCAGTCGCCCCTTACGAGGTGCCGCCGACCGTCAGATTGTCAATGCGCAGCGTTGGCTGTCCCACACCAACCGGCACGCTCTGGCCCTCCTTACCGCAGGTGCCCACGCCAGTATCTAGCGCCATGTCATTGCCGATCATCGACACGCGCGTCAGCACATCGGGGCCGTTACCGATCAAGGTCGCGCCGCGGACCGGATAAGTCACCTTGCCGTCCTCGATCATATAAGCCTCGGAGGCGGAGAACACGAACTTGCCGCTGGTGATATCGACCTGGCCGCCAGCGAAGTTCACAGCGTATAAGCCGTTCTTCACCGAGGCGATGATTTCCTGCGGATCACGGTCCCCGTTCAACATATAGGTATTGGTCATGCGCGGCATTGGAATATGCGCAAACGATTCACGCCGTCCGTTGCCCGTCACCGGCACGCCCATCAGTCGTGCGTTGAGACTGTCCTGCATGTAGTTCTTCAAGACCCCGTCTTCGATCAGCACATTGCATTGCGTCGGGTTACCTTCGTCATCCACATTGAGCGAACCGCGCCGCGATTGCAGCGTGCCGTCATCAACCACCGTCACACCGGGCGCGGCAACGCGCTCGCCGATGCGACCGCTGAAGGCAGAGCTGCCCTTGCGGTTGAAATCACCTTCGAGCCCGTGACCAATGGCTTCATGCAGCAAGACGCCGGGCCAGCCTGGCCCCAGGACGACGGTCATCGGCCCGGCGGGGGCCGGTCTCGCCTCGAGATTAGTCAGCGCCTGCGCGACGGCCTTCTGCGCGTAATCGTCAAGCATCGCATCGGTAAAATAGGCGTAATCAAAACGCCCGCCGCCACCAAAGCCACCCTGCTCGCGGCGTCCGTCCTGCTCGACGATGACCTGCAATGAAATACGCGTAAGCGGGCGCACGTCGGCGGCGGTGACGCCATCGCTGCGCGCTACCAACATCACCTCGTACTCGCCGGCCAGACTGGCCATCACCTGCGTCACACGCGGGTCCAGTGCGCGCGCCTTGCGTTCGATTTTTTCCAGCAGCGAAACCTTGGCCGCATCATCAAGGCTGGCCAGCGGATCGCGCGGCACATAGAGATTGTGGCCGCCGCCACGGTGTGCGATCTGCGTCGAACCGCCGCCGCCCTGGCGCGCAATCGCACGCGTCGCCTGCGCCGCCGAAGTCAGCGCATTGAGGCTGATGTCGTCTGAATACGCGAAAGCGGTTTTTTCGCCGCTGATAGCGCGCACGCCGACACCCTGATCGATGTTGAAACTGCCCGACTTGACGATGCCCTCTTCAAGACTCCAGCCCTCGCTGCGGCTGTATTGAAAATAGAGGTCGGCAAAATCAACCTTGTGCGCCAGCATCTGACCAAAGATCTGATCGAGCGAATTCTGATCGAGCGCATGCGGTGCGAGCAGCGTCGCCTGCGCGGTTTCAAAAGCGCTGGCGACGGTGTGTATGGTTGCGGTTTCTTTGTTCATGCGTTTCCTGGGTCAAAGCTGCGGTAAAGGGCGCCGGCGCAAGCACCGGCAGAGGGTCAGATGCGCTGCAAAATACGGTGTTTGAGTGCTGGCAAATTGCCGCGCAAACGTTTCAGATATTGCGGATTGATGCCGGCGCTGACCACGCCGGAGCCGCGCGGCAAGCGGTCGAGCACCACACCCCAGGGATCAACGATCATACTGTCACCGTGCGTTTCGCGGCCGTTGAGATGATAACCGCCCTGTGCCGGCGCCAGCACATAAGCGAGATTCTCGATGGCACGCGCGCGGATCAGTGTTTCCCAATGCGCCTTGCCGGTGGTTTCCGTGAACGCTGAGGGCACCACGATAATGTCGACCTCTTTCATCGCGCGATAAAGTTCAGGAAAACGCAGGTCGTAACAAATCGACAGCCCAATGCGACCGAAGGGTGTCTCCAGCGTCTGCACGGTACTGCCCGGCTCGATGGTGCGCTCCTCGGAATAATTCTCGTCACCCATATTGAAACCAAACAGGTGGATCTTGTCATAGCGTGCGACCTGCTTGCCCTTATCGTCATAAACAAGACAGCTATTACGGACCTTTTTCGGATCATCGCAGGCCAGCGGTACCGAGCCACCGATGATCCAGATCTTGTGCGCGCGCGCGGTGTCCGATAAAAATTTCTGGATCGGCCCCTTACCCTCGGCCTCACGCACCTTGACCTTGTCGGTCTCCTGCATGCCCATGATGGCAAAATATTCGGGTAGAGCAACCAGACGCGCGCCCTGCGCCGCCGCCATCGCAATCAGGCGCCCGGCTTCGTTCAAATTCGCCGCAACCTTGGGCCCGGAAGCCATTTGCACGCCGGCGATGCGTACACCACCAACGCCCAGCGCTGCCGGCGCCGCCTTGTGCGGCCGCGCCCGGCCGAATGAGGAAAGTGATTTAGTACTCATTTCAACACTTCTATGGTCATGGTCTGATTGGATTTCAAATCGTTCACTAAAGTAATACGGGCCGCATCAACGGCCAACGCCATCAGCCAGGTCCGCAACTCCTCGGCCTGCAACAGCGGCTCCTGCCCAAGACCGTGATGAATGACGATACGCGAACCGGCCTGCGCCAGATAGGTCCTGACCGCCTCGCGTATCTCCGGTTGATCGAGCACGGCGCGCGCCGAACGCGGCCGATCCCACAACCCTGGCGCCACCAGCAGCGGTTCGGCACCCAGCGCGCCAGAGAGGGCTGCTAACAAACAAGCCGCCTGCAAGCGTCGCCCCCTCCCGAACGTCACTTGGTCTTCCCCGCTTTTTCGCTTTTATCGAGTTCCACCGCCTGACTGGAATCGAGTTTCGCCATCTGTGGATCGCTCCATGTCCCGGTCACACCGTATTCAAACGCCGCCATCTGGTTGATCGGATCGCGCAACAACTTCTGCGCAACGTAGGCTGCAATCCCGGCGATCGGTCCAGCCACCAGCGCACCGGCCACCGACAGGCTGTCGGACACACTGGGGAAGACCTTGACGCGCAACTTTTGCGTCTCTGCATTGAGGTCGACATCACCGCTCATGAGAATACGCACCGCCGGGCCCTGTATGCGCAAATTCTCGGTAGTGGCGATGCCGCGATTGACCTTGACCGCGCCAACGATCTCATCAAAGGCGAGGCCCTCGGTAAAGATATCGCGAAAATCAAGCGAGAGGCGGCGCGGCAACGACTGCAGACTCAATATGCCAAGCAGTTTGCCAACCCCGGGATCGAGTTTCAGAAACTGCCCCTTGTTCGCCTCAATCACAAAATTACCGGAGAGCGACGGATAGTCCACCTCGGCCGGACTGCCCGCCCACGCCAGCGGCCCCTCGAACTTTGCGCTGCCGCGACGCACGCCCTCGGGATAACCCATGCGCGCGAGGAATTTACCGATGTCGTTCACTTCCAGCTTGACGTTGACCATCGTGCGCGGCTGACTGAACCAGGACTGCCAGGAACCCTCGGCCTGTATCGTTACGTCGGGATTCGACACGCGCAAACGCTCGATCTTCCAGTCGCGGCCTTCGGGCACGGCGATCAACTCCAGCCTGCCGAGGCTGGATGTGCCGAGCTGAAAATGTTCGGCCACGATATCGATCCCCGGCATATCGGTCGGCGGGTCCTTGTCAGCCGAAGGACGCCCGCCAGCGGTGGCCGGCGGGATCACCAGATTCTTCATGCGCGCCACCACCCTGCCACGTCCCTGTGGACGCCAGCTGATGTCGCCCAACATTTCGCGCCCGGCCACCGAGGCCTGCCAGTTGCCCGCTTGCGAGGTGCCGTTCACCGCCAGCTCGCTGAACTGCCGCCCCAATAGATTGAGCGAGGCAAACTTAAGATCGATCCCGGCGACATCGAACTGCGTATTACCGGACGGCGCCGCCTTGACCAGGGCTAGCCATTGATCGAGGTCAATTTGTTTCAAGCCGCCAGTGATCCACAGACCGCGGCGATCGGAATCGGCGGCGCTACCACCGAAATTAACCACTCCGCGCTCGAACACCGAACGCGCGCCATCACGCCGGCGCTGCAATTGCGCCGCCACCACATTGCCGACGGAAAAAAGCAGACGGTCCTGCAGCGCGTTGACCACGATGCGCTCAAAGCGCAGCGGCAACAACTCGGCGGGCGCTTTGGCGAAGGGGGCCGGCAGAGCCGAGGTCACCCCCTGCAGCGAGGACTCAATCACCATGTCGGTAAACTGCTTGCGCAAAATCACTGCGGCTTTCCAATCGGTAGACCCACTCAGCGACTGCGCAAAAAATGCATTGGTGGTACGCCGCACACTATCCATATTGACGCGCCCGGCAATGTTGATCCGGGTGCCGTCGCGCAGGGTCGCCACGTTGATAGTAGCCGGACCGCCAAGCAAATTCAGCGTGCCGTTAACCACCCGCAAACTACTGTCGGTAAATTCGAGCCGCGCATTGACCTGTTCGACGGTTGGAAACAACGACTCCGCACTCTCGATCGAGTTATTCAAAAACTGGTAGGTCCCGGCGACGCGGGTGTCGCGCGTGTTGGTCAGCGGAATGGAAAGCTTGAGCGCCAGCTTGCCGGCACCCTCGGCGCGCAAACCGCTGGTAAAACGGTCCGTCATGACGCTGACCGGACTTTTCTCGATGAAATTGATAAATTCAGCCGTCGGCCCCTCGGCCTCGCCATTCACCGTCAGTGTGCGGGCAGCGCTGGTCAGATCGGCGATTTCCACCCGCACACGCGCGAGTTTCGCGCCGAGTATGCTGCCCTCTCGCGCCACAATGTCCATGCGTCTGCCGCGAAAGGTCAGATCGGCGTCAACGTTTTCGATACGCGGCCAGTTGTTGGCAAATTCAAGCACACCGCCGTTGACGCGTGCGGTGACTTCAAACAAACCACCACGCCCTTCTCGAAACGGGAAATCCTTGAGGTGGCCGCGCAAGCGCACTTTGACGTCCTTGGAGGTGCCGCCAAGCAGCGACGCCTCCAGCCACTGCCTGGGTTCTTCCGGCATCTGCAACGGCAGATAAGACAGAACACTGCGTGCGTCGACACGAGTCAAGCTGGCCGCAATGTCCGCCAGGCCAGGCCCCGCGGCGCCAGCCTGATAGCTGCCGGAAAGAGTGCCGGTCACGCCGGGATTGGAAAATGCAACGGTATTGAGTTTGACCTCGTATTGCGTACCGTTTAACTGCCAGCCGGCCTGCGCATTAAGCATATCGAACGCCAGCTTCTGCGCGAACAGCCGCGGCAGCTCTAGCGTCGAATTCTGCGTATTGAGCGCGAGCGTGCCGCCCTTCTCGTTGCAATCGATCTGGCCGCTGACATTCTGCAAACCGGGCAGGCGGCCAACCGCATTAACGCCCAAATTAACGAACCGCGATTTGAGCGTGTACTGCTCGGGCCGCGGCCACTCGCCACTCCAGCTCAGCGTCATGTCGTAGAGACTGCCGCGCGGCTTGTATTGATCAAATTCGCGCAACAACGCCGGCGCAATCGGCAGGTTGTCGGCGAATGCGGCCAGCGGCTCCAGATCAACCGCATTTAACTGCAATTCCCCGCTCGCAGGCTTGTTGCGAACACTATTGCTATTGCGATAGCGCAGCAGCAAATCCATCGGTTGCAGAACCAGTGCGTTGGCGGACATGCCGAGCTTGGAAGTTTTTACCTCAAAGCCGTCGGCCAGCCGTTTCCAGCTGATACGTCCCTTGAGCTCATCGAGCGGCAACTCGCGCGCTTCCGCGGCGAGGCGCGTACGCACCTGTGCGAGCTGCACGTCAGCGGTCATTTCAGAGGGCTCGCCTTTCTGCAGCGCGGTCCAGAGGCGCACCGCACCGACGCCCTGCGGCAACTGGACCGGAAACTCAACCCACTCGCGCCAGGCCGCGATATCGGTGTAGTCAAGTTGCACAAACAACTGACCGTTCCATTGCGCCAGCGCCTCAGTCGCGCGGCCGGTCAGATCGCCGCGAACGTCGAGCGGCGAGGCGAGCTTTTCGGGCGGCACCGCACGCAAGCCGAACCGATGGTGCGAGCCAAAATTCTCAAGACGAAAATCGACGTTGGTGAGCGCCAGCAGCGTGGCCTGCCGCAAATCGTCCTGCCACTTGATGGTGGCGCCGTGGATGATGATTTCGTCCTGGCGCAACAGCCAGTCGGAGAGTCCGCCGCCGTCGACACTCTTGCTCATTTCAATACCGGCGACGGAAATCACACCACGCGTATCGCGCCGGATTTCCAGATCGGGGCCGTCGATGCCGATCAGATCAAAGCGCGGCTCCCAATACACCAGTGACCACCATGACAACACGCTGTTGATCTGGGCGAGCTTGAGCGCGGGCTGACTCGCCTGGTCAAACAATACGAAGTCATTAAGCGTAAGCTGGAGGTTGACGCCGCTCCAATGGCCCTCAAGCTTGCCGATCGTGACACGCTGACCGGTTGCCGCGCTCAGATGTTGCGCGATCGGTTCGCGAAAACTCTCGATATTCGGCAACAACCAGAAACGCGCGGCGCAAACGATGAGTGCGAAGACGAAACTGGTAATAAGCAGCGCCCAGCTCACCACACGGTAAGCCAGCAGCGAACTGATCCCCAGCCACCTGAAAATTTTTAAGCCCGGCACGGCGCGCGCTTGAATCCGGAAAGTTGAGGCAACATAATGATTTATTTCCTGATTGTAACCTGAAATGTCTGCAAACATCGGCCCCAACAGCCCGCCTGCCGCACGTGCCCGCGACCTTTCTCGCTACGCGCGCCGGTTGCTCGAAGCCGAACCGCATTTGCTGAGCGAAGCAGAGATTGCCGCACCGCTCGACCGCCGCAGCATGCTCGCACGACTGCCCGCCGACAACGCAGACGACGCCGCGTTAATGCGCGCGCTGCGGGTGCTGCGCAAACACGTCATGCTGCGCCTCATTACACGCGATCTGGGCGGTCTTGCCAGCCTCGAAGAGGTGGTAACCACCATCTCGACGCTGGCGGAAATCGCCGTCGAACTCTCTGTCAGCCATCTTGAAACGCAACTGGCAGCGGATTACGGCGTACCGATCGGCGCCGACAGCGGACAGATCCAGCACCTGCACGTCGTCGGCATGGGCAAGCTCGGCGGCAACGAACTTAACGTCTCCTCCGACATTGATCTGGTGTTCGCCTACCCCGAGGACGGCGAAACGCAGGGCGCGCGGCCAATGAGCAACCATGAGTTCTTCGCGCGCCTGGGTCGCCGCCTGATCACCATCATCAATGAAATCACCGCCGATGGTTATGTCTTTCGCGTTGATATGCGCCTGCGCCCGCTCGGCGCCGACGGCCCGCTGGCCTGTAGTTTTGCGATGTTCGAAAACTATTTCATCACCCAGGGCCGCGCATGGGAACGCTATGCATGGATCAAGGGGCGCGTGCTGTGTGGCGACCGCGCCTCTGAACTCGCAGAGCTGGCCGCGCATTTTGTCTTCCGGCGCCACCTCGATTACAGCGCTTTCGAATCGCTGCGCGATCTGCATCAGCAGGTGCGGCGCGAAGTCGAGCGGCGCGACATGCAAGACAACATCAAACTTGGACCCGGCGGCATCCGTGAAGTCGAGTTCATCGCGCAATTATTCCAGCTCGTGCGCGGCGGACGCGACAACGCGCTGCGCACCGTGAACACGCTGCAGGTACTACCCTTGATTGCAGAACGCAATCTGCTACCGGCAGCCGCGGTGACCGAATTGATGGCAGCCTACGCCTACCTGCGCAGCCTCGAACACCGCCTGCAATATCTCGACGACAAACAAACCCAGGCGCTGCCCACCCTCAGCGAGGATCAAACGCTCATCGCCGCCGCGATGAACGCCGCCGACTACCCGGCGATGCTGCGCGAACTCGACGCTCACCGCGCCGCGGTGACGCGCCACTTCGAAGGCATCTTCGCCGATGCACGTAGCGAAGATCATCCACTCGCCTGTGTATGGCTCGGTGGTGACGACGCGGCGTTACACGCCGAACAGAGCGAAAAACTACGCGCACTGGGGTACGCGTACCCCGCAGCAGCGCTGGCGGCGATCAACGGCCTGCGCAACAGCAACCGCATCCGCCAGATGCCGGAAGTCAGCCACGCGCGCATGGCGCGCCTGGTGCCGCTGATCGTTGAGCAATCGGCGAAATGCCCGAACCCCGAAGCCACACTCGAACGCATGCTGCATCTGGTCGAGAGCATCAGCCGGCGCGAATCCTACCTCGCGCTGCTGCTGCAATACCCGCAAACCATCGCCCGCAGCGCCAACCTCGCCGGCGCCAGTCCGTGGGCGGCGGGCTATCTGGCGCGTCACCCGATCCTGCTCGATGAATTGCTCGATTCGCGCAATCTGCACGAGGAACCCGACTGGCCGCGTCTGGAAGCGCCGCTGAAGCGCCAACTGGCGGAAGCCGCCGGTGACCGCGAACGCCAGATGGACGCGCTGCGCCACTTCAAGCACACGCAAACCCTGCGCCTGCTGGCATTGGATCTCGGCGGCGAACTGACACTGGAACGGCTCTCTGACCACCTCAGTGCGCTGGCTGATCTGATTCTGGCGGCGACGCTGGAACTGACCTGGAAAGACCTCACGGGACGGCATTGCGATGAACCGCGCTTCATCATCGTCGCCTACGGCAAACTCGGTGGCAAAGAACTCGGTTACGCCTCGGATCTCGACCTGATTTTTTTGCATCAGGATACCGCTGCCGAGGCACCGGTCAACTACGCGCGCCTCGCTCAACGCATGAACAGCGCGCTATCGAGCGTGACTGCCGCCGGCGTGCTCTATGAAACCGATCTGCGCCTGCGTCCGGACGGTGCGAGCGGCCTCCTGGTCAGCCCGCTCGAAAGCTTCGCCGCCTATCAACACGATCACGCCTGGGTGTGGGAACACCAGGCGCTGACGCGCGCGCGCTTTGTCGCCGGCGACCGCCAACTGGGGCGTGTATTCGAGGCCCTGCGCGCAGAAGTGTTGAGACGTCCCCGCGCACTTGATCCCTTGCGTCAGGATATCGTCGCGATGCGGCAAAGCATGCTCGAAGCACACCCCAACGCCAGCGGCCAGTTCGACATCAAACACGACCGCGGCGGCCTCATCGACGTCGAATTCATCGTGCAGTATCTGGTCATCGGCTACGCCCATCAACACGCTGAACTCACCGGCAACATCGGTAATCTGGCACTGCTCAAACTAGCCGCCAGCCTCGGCCTGATCGAGCACGGCGCGGCACAGGCGGTGCGCGCGGCCTACCGTCGTTATCGCACCCTGCAGCACGCGCTGCGCCTGCAAGGCGACCGTTACGCACGTGTCAATGACGCTGAAATTGCCAACGAAAAACGCGCCGTCACTACATTGTGGAAATCGGTGCTGGGCACCACCGCAACCGCATAGCCGGCGCGACACCATCAGTATGTTGTTAGCGCTAGCAGGGGCAAGCGAAGAGGAAATACGCTAAAATTCGTTTTTACGACCTTACTTTAGGAGCATCCGCGATGTCGATGGCGGACCGCGACGGGCACATCTGGTACGACGGCAAACTGGTGCCCTGGCGCAGCGCGAACACCCACGTGCTGACACACTCACTGCATTACGGCCTGGCCGTGTTCGAGGGCATGCGCGCCTATCAAACAGATCAGGGCGCCGCAATTTTCCGCTTGAAGGAGCATACCGACCGCCTCTTCAATTCGGCCCACATCTATATGATGAAGATTCCGTACGACCGCGAAACGATCATGGAAGCGCACAAGGAAGTGGTGCGCGCCAACGCGCTCGACTCCTGTTACCTGCGGCCAATTTGTTTTTACGGTTCCGAAAAAATGGGCGTTTCGCCCAAGGGTGCCAGCGTGCATGTGGCGATCGCCGCGTGGCCGTGGGGTGCTTACCTCGGGCCGGAAGCGCTGGAAAAGGGCATCCGCGTCAAGACCTCTTCATTTGCGCGCCATCACGTCAATGTCTCGATGTGCCGTGCCAAATATTCGGGCACCTACGCCAACTCGATTCTCGCCAACCTCGAAGCAACCGAACACGGTTACGACGAGGGCCTGCTGCTCGACGTCGACGGTTTTGTCGCCGAAGGCTCGGGGGAGAACCTGTTCATGGTCAAGGACGGCAAGATTTATGAGCCGGAGCTCAGCAGTGCGCTGATCGGTATCACGCGCGGCTCGATCATCACGCTGGCCGAAGAAATGGGCTATACGGTGGCGTCACGCCGCATTACACGTGACGACCTCTACATCGCCGACGAGGCCTTCTTCACCGGCACCGCCGCCGAAGTCACACCGATCCGCGAACTCGACGGCCGCGTCATTGGCAGCGGCAAGATCGGCCCGATCACGGCAAAATTGCAAAAAGCGTTTTTCGACGTCGTCAACGGCAAAAACAATCAGTACAGCCACTGGCTGTCGCCGGTCGGCCAGTAACCCGGTCAAAAAGCGAGCACACCATGAGCACCACGCAAACGGAAAACACGCAGCGCGAAATCGAAGTTACCGCAGCCGACCTGCCGCTGCATTGCCCGACGCCGGCGATGCTCTTGTGGAACGCGCATCCGCGGGTGTTTCTGCAAGTGGAAAAAACCGGCACCGCGCTGTGTCCGTATTGCGGCACGCACTACACGCTCAAGGGCGGCGCGGGCGCCGCCCACCACTGATCGCCGCAGTCATTACGGCGAAGGCTGCCGGACGGCCGGCGGCATGCCTACCATGACCATGACGAAACGGCCGCACATATTGATCGTCGCGCCAGCCTGGGTCGGCGATGCGGTGCTCTCGCAGCCCTTGCTGCGCCGTCTGCAAGCGCGCAACCCCGACACCCTCATCGAGGTGCTGGCGCCACCGTGGACGCGTGCCGTCTACGAACGCATGCCGGAAGTAGATGCCGTGCACGATCTGCCTTTCGCGCATGGCGAACTCGCGCTGCGCAAACGCTATGCGCTCGGCCGCAGTCTGACACCCCGGGGATACACCCAGGCGGTGGTACTGCCCAACTCGCTGAAGTCAGCGCTGGTGCCGTTTTTCGCGCGCATTCCACGCCGCACTGGCTATGTCGGAGAAATGCGCCGTGGTCTGCTCAATGACACACGCACACTCGACAAAGTAGCGCTGCCACTAATGATCGAACGCTTCGCCGCACTGGCCGAAGACGCCGGCCCCGTGAAGATACGACCGCTATCCGAAGTGTCGCTGCGAATTGATGCAATCGCGCGATCCACCACGCTGCTCAAACTCGGACTCAAGGCCACACCAAAAATCGCCGTCTTGTGCCCGGGCGCCGAGTACGGCCCCGCCAAGCGCTGGCCAGTCGAATATTTCGGCGCGCTGGCACAACGTTTCGACGCCGATGGCTGGCAGGTGTGGATCGCTGGCTCGACCAAAGATGCCGCGGTCGGCGCCGATATCGTCGCCGCTGCCGGCGGCATCGGCATCAATCTGTGTGGCAAGACCACGCTCGCCGAGGCGATCGACCTCATGTCCTGCGCCAGCCACGTCGTCAGCAACGACTCGGGCTTGATGCACGTTGCCGCCGCCCTCGAGCGCCCGCTGACGGCGATTTACGGCTCGAGCAGTCCGGCCTTCACGCCGCCGCCATCTGCGCAGGCGCGCATCGTCAAGATCGACCTCCCCTGCAGCCCCTGTTTCAAACGCGTTTGTCCGCTCGGCCATTTCAAATGCATGCGTGAATTGGGGGTTGATGCGGTCTGGCAGGCCATCAGCGCGGCAGCGGCATGAAACAGCCGCCCTTTTCAACCCCGCAGGAAACCGAGAACGCCTTTTACGACGCGCTCGAAAAAGCCGATCTCGAGGCCATGATGGCGGTGTGGGCGGACGACGACGAGATCGTCTGCGTGCACCCGGGCGGCATGCGCCTCACCGGTGTCGAGCAGGTGCGCGAAGCGTGGCGGCAGATTTTCAACGGCGGTGCAGTGCTGCGGATCAAGCTGCGCCAGTTGCAGAAGATCGACGGCATGACACTCACCGTGCACAGTGTCTACGAACAAATCAGCATCGACGGTGGCACCGAACAGCCACCCCCGATGATTGCGACGAATATTTACCAGCGTACTGAAAACGGCTGGCGCATGGTCGTCCACCACGCCTCGCCCGCACCCTCGCGCCTGGAAACCGAAAGCCGGCGCGGCAAGCTACTACACTAAGCGCCACCCTGCGCCACCGCTGCAATGCGGCATCCGCGGCGGTATAATTGAGCCTCCCCGCAAGGCATCCGCTCGCGGCCCACCGCGCCGGCACCCCATTGCACTTTCGTGGTACTTATTGACTGATCAAGAGGACTGTATGAGCATCGACAAGACAGCAGAATTCGGCAATCCGGACGTCATCGTCATCGGCGCGGGCAACGCGGCTGCCAGCGCGGCACTCGCCGCGCGCGAGAATGGCGCCAGCGTCATCATGCTCGAATCGGCGCCCATCGAGGAATGCGGCGGCAACAGCCGCTACACCGGCGGCCTGATGCGTTTTGTGTTCAACAACGTCGACGAACTCGCCGAGGTCATCACCGACCTCACACCCGAAGAGAAACAACTGCACGATTACGGCACCTATACCGCCGAGCAGTATTTCGACGACATGGGACGCATCACGCAATACCGCACCGACCCCGATCTGTGCGAACTGCTGATCACCAAAAGCTACGAAACCATCGTCTGGCTGGCGCGTAAAGGCGTGAAATTCCAGGCCAGCTACGGCCGCCAGTCGCACAAAATCGGCAACAAATATAAGTTCTGGGGTGGCCTTGCCGCGGAAACCTGGGGCGGCGGTCAGGGTCTCGTCGAGAACGAGCACAAAGCCTGCGCGAGCGAAGGCATCAAGATTTTCTACCAAACACCGGCGACGTCGCTGCTGACCACCGATGACGGCGCGGTCTGCGGCGTGCAAGCCAAACTGAATGGCCGCTTTATCGACATCCGCGCCAAGGCGGTGGTGATCGCCGCTGGCGGGTTTGAGTCGAGCGCCGAAATGCGTGCGCGTTATCTCGGCCCGACGTGGGATCTGGCCAAGGTGCGCGGCACCCGTTACAACATGGGTGTGGGCATCCAAATGGCGCTGGACATCGGCGCACAGCCCTACGGCCACTGGTCGGGCTGCCACGCGGTGGGCTGGGACATGAACGCACCGGCCTACGGCGACCTCGACGTCGGCGATGGCTTCCAAAAACACAGCTACCCGTGGGGCATCATGATCAACGCCGACGGCGAGCGTTTCGTCGATGAAGGCGCGGATTTCCGCAACTACACCTACGCCAAATACGGCTCGGTGATCCTGCGCCAGCCGGGCATGTTTGCCTGGCAGATTTTCGACCAAAAAATCATTCCGGCGCTGCGCGACGAATACCGTATCAAGCGCGTCACCAAGGTGCGTGCCAACACGCTCGAAGAATTGGTCACCAAGCTCGAAGGCGTCAATGCCGAAAACGCGCTGCGCGAAATCAAGGCATACAACAAGGCGGTGCAGACCGAGACCCCGTACAACTCGGCGATCAAAGACGGCCGCCGCACCGTCGGCCTGAAAGTCGACAAAACCAACTGGGCCAACACCATCGAAGAAGCACCGTTCGAAGCCTACGGCGTGACCTGCGGCGTCACCTTCAGCTTTGGCGGCCTGAAGATCAGTACGCATGAAGAAAATCGCGGCCAGGTCGAGGATACTGCGGGCCAGCCAATCCGCGGCTTGTATGCAGCGGGCGAACTCGTCGGCGGTATTTTCTATCACAACTATCCGGGCGGCACGGGCCTGACCTCGGGTGCGGTGTTCGGCAAGCTGGCCGGCACCAGTGCCGCCACCGGCCTGAAGAAATAACCAGGCATGGCGGTCGCACGCACTCGCAAGCCGGCGGACAAGAAGGTCAGCGCACCGGCTAAAAAGCCGCGCAGTGTGCGCGCACAGGTCGGCGGCGAAGAATGGGAAGCGCGCGTCAACCTCGCCGCCTGCTACCGGTTGATGGCGGAATACGGTATGACCGAGATGGTAGCCAACCACATCTCGGCGCGCGTACCCGGCAGGCATGGCGAGTTCCTCATCAACCCCTACGGCATGCTCTACGAGGAGATGACCGCATCATCGATGATCAAGGTTGATATCGACGGCAATGTGCTATTCAACGCCTCGGATTACGACGTCAACCGCGCCGGTTATGTGATCCACAGCGCGGTGCACGGCGCGCTTCCCGATGTCGATTGCGTAATCCACACGCACACGCTGGCCGGCATGGCGGTGTCAGCGATGGACAAGGGCATCATGCCGATCGCGCAAAGCTCGATGCGTTTTGCCGAAATCGCCTATCACGATTACGAAGGCCCGGCGCTCAACCTCGATGAGCGCGCGCGCCTGGTTGCCGATCTTGGCGACCGCGAAGCCATGGTGTTGCGCAACCACGGTCTACTGACCGTCGGCACCTCGATCCCCGAATGCTTCAACAGCATGTTCCGCCTCGAACGCGCCTGCCAGTTGCAGGTGATGGCGCTGTCGTGCAACGCCGAAATCCGCCTGCCACCCAACGAAGTCGTGCGCCTCACCCAACACAGCTATCAGCCAACCACGCGCCGCCGCTGGGGCCTGATGGAATGGCCCGCACTGCTGCGCAAACTAGACCGTATCGATCCATCCTTCCGTCACTGAGAGTGCAGGGCGCCATAACGCCTGTGCAATAACAATGTCCAACGCACCAATATCAAAAAATCCGCCGCTTTGCCAGGGCCCCGATCCACAACCACGCAAGCCGCGTTACGCCGTACCGGCAGGCGCCATCGATTGCCATTGCCACGTCTTTGAAGACCAGACGCAGTATCCGTTGACACCGCTGCGCAGCTACACGCCGACGCTGTGCACCTTCAACGACTATCTGCGCATGAGCGAAACGCTGGGCATCGAACGCATGGTGCAGGTCAACGCCAGCACCTACGGTTTTGACAACACGGTGACGCTGGACCTGATCGCCAAGCTCGGCCAGAAACGTGCCCTTGGGGTGGCGGGTGTCGCCCCGGATGCGGACGAGCGCACGATACGCAAGCTGCACGACGGCGGCATGCGCGGTGTGCGCCTGTCGACCATGGTGAAGGGCTACGGCGGACCAGAATTTCTCGGTGTCATCGCCAAAACTATCAAACCCTTTGCCTGGCATGTGCAACTGCACGTCGACAAGGTCGGTGAAATCGCCACGCTCGAACAACAACTGCTCGACCATCCAACGCCGATCGTCTTCGACCACCTCGGACGGGTGCGCGGTGGCGAGGGCGTGCAAGCGCCGGGTTTCCAGGCGCTGCTGCGTATCCTCAAACAACGCAACGACTGCTGGGTCAAGTTGTCGAGTTTTTATCGTCTGTCCGACAGCGGTGCGCCGGCCTATGCCGACATGCAACCGATCGCGCAGGCATTGCTCGCCGCGCGTCCCGACCGCATGCTGTGGGGCAGCAACTGGCCGCATCCGATCTGGGACGGCCTGATGCCCAACGACGGCGATTTGCTCGATCTGGTCGGCGACTGGTGTGGCGATGCCGCCACACTGCAACGCGTGCTGGTCGATAACCCGGCACAGCTCTACGGTTTCAAATAAACCCCATCCGCCGATTGTCCGTGATTGCCGCCGCCGCAGGGTCGCGGCAATCGCGACCGCCTCTTGATCTGTGGAAACCGGCAATGCAAGCGAAGGATCTGCGGCGCGACGTGGCAAGGTGAAGACAAATCTGTCACACGACTACCGCGCCCCACGCTGGCTCCCCGGCGGCCATCTGCAAACCATCTACGCCGCGCTCGCCACGCCCTGTCCGACCGTTGATTTTCAGCGCCAGCGCTGGGATACCCCCGACGGCGACTTCATCGAACTCGATTGGATCGCCTCAGCGCAGACCACATCCGTCGCCGCCGACCCGCCGCCAAACCAAACTCAAACCCAACCGCTGCTCGTGCTGTTTCACGGTCTCGAAGGCAACTCGTCGAGTCCTTACGCCCGCGCCCTGATGGCCGCCGCACGCGACGCCGGCATGCGCGGCGTGGTGGTGCACTTTCGCGGCTGCGGCGGCGAACTCAACCGCCTGCCGCGCGCCTACCACTCGGGCGACAGCCCCGAAATCGACTGGATCCTGCGCCGCCTGCGCCAGGCCCACGGCAACGCGCCGCTGTATGCCTGCGGCGTCTCGCTCGGTGGCAACGCCCTGCTGAAATGGCTGGGTGAACAAAACCTTGCTGCCGCCGGCATCATCACAGCTGCCGCTGCGGTGTCAGCGCCGGTCGATCTGACCGCCGCCGGCAACGCGCTCGACGCCGGCTTCAATCTGCTCTATACGCGTAACTTTTTGCGCACCATGAAGCACAAGGCGCTGCGTAAACTCGAGCAGTTTCCGGGACTATACGACCGTGAGGCCTTGCTCAACGCGCAAACCCTGCGCGCCTTTGATGACCTGATCACCGCGCCGCTGCACGGCTACCGCGACAGCGACGACTACTGGCTACGCGCGAGCAGCAAACCATGGCTGACGCGCATCGCCGTGCCGACGCTGCTGATCAATGCACGCAACGATCCCTTCCTGCCGGTGGCAGTGCTGCCCGCCGCACACGAAGTGTCGCCCTTCGTGCAACTCGAAACGCCTGCGGACGGCGGCCACGTCGGTTTTGTCAGTGGCCGTTTCCCCGGCCATCCGCGCTGGTTGCCGCACCGGCTGCTGCGCTTTTTCGCCGACGCCGCATAATCCGATGCGATAATTCCAGCACGCAGTGACCAACCCTCTTCATGGATCGCCTTTCATCATGACCACACTCCCGCATGAAATTTTCAAAGCCTATGACATCCGCGGCATCGTCGGCAAAACCCTGACCGCGCCAATTGTCGAAGTCATCGGCCGCTCGATCGGCTCCGAGTTGCTTGAACGCGGCCGCGACACCATCTGCATCGGCCGCGACGGCCGTTTGTCGGGCCCCGAACTCTCGGCCGCGCTGGCCAAGGGTCTGCGTGCTGCGGGCGTCAACGTCATCGACGTCGGCCGCGTCGCCACGCCCATGCTGTATTTCGCCGCCCACCACTTCGACACCCAGTCCGGCGCGATGCTCACTGGTTCGCACAACCCGCCGCAATACAACGGCATCAAGATCGTGCTCGACGGCGTCTCGTTGTCGGGCGAGGCGATCACCGCCCTGCGTACGCGCGCTGAAGCCGGCAAACTCGCCAGCGGTTCGGGCAGCTATCGCGAAGAGAGTATCGCCGCGCAATATCTCGAACGCATCGTCGGCGGCATCAAGCTCGCCCGCCCGCTGAAAATTGCCGTCGATTGCGGCAACGGCGTGGCTGGCGCTACCGCCCCCGAACTATTCCGTCGTCTGGGTTGCACGGTCGAAGAACTGTTCTGCGAAGTGGACGGTAATTTCCCCAACCACCATCCCGATCCGTCGGTACCGGAAAATCTCAAAGACCTGATCACTGCGCTGCAAAAAGGCGACGCCGAGGTTGGGCTCGCCTTTGACGGCGACGGCGACCGCCTGGGCGTGGTAACGCGCCGCGGCGACATTATTTTCCCCGACCGCCAGTTGATGATGTTTGCCGCCGACGTGCTCGAGCGCAACGCCGGTGCGACCATCATTTACGACGTCAAATCAACGCGCAACCTCAAGCCCTGGATCGAACAACACGGCGGCAAACCGCTGCTATGGAAAACCGGCCACTCCTTCATCAAAGCGAAGCTGAAAGAAACCGGTGCTGCGCTGGCCGGCGAAATGAGCGGCCACGTGTTCTTCAAGGAACGCTGGTATGGTTTCGACGACGGCATGTATGCCGCTGCGCGCCTGCTTGAAATCCTGAGCCGCAGCAGCGACCCAAGCGCGGCGTTACACGCGCTGCCCGACGCCATCAGCACGCCCGAGCTGCAGATCAAACTCAACGAAGGCGAGAACTACGTACTGATCGCCGGCATGCAAAAGACTGCGCGTTTCGAAGGCGCGCAGGAAGTGAACACCATCGACGGCCTGCGCGTGGAATACGCCGACGGCTTCGGACTGGCGCGCTCATCGAATACCACGCCGGTGATCGTGCTGCGTTTCGAAGCGGACAACGCAGCCGCCTTGAAACGCATACAGGAAGATTTTCGCCGCGTGATTCTGGCAGCGAAACCGGATGCCAAGCTGCCTTACTAGGCGGCTATCACTGACAACCCGCTTGCGGAGATGCGCGCTACTGCGCTGCGCGCACCTCCGCCGCCAGTTCCGGATACGACGCCACCCCGCCATGCCCGCCGGCAAAGCGCAGCGGCGCAATGCCGGCCTTCCGCACCGTGTTGACCACCGCAAGCTGCTTGGCATTGAGTGAGTCCTTGATGACATCGCGGCCCGGTGCCCACAGATCAGTCACCCAGCCGATGCGCGCATCACTGACATAACCGATCATCATGCCCTTCGCATGCGTGTTGGTTGCAGCAACGATCGCCCACACCGCGTGCCGGCCATCGCTGAAAATCCGTTCGCCGTCGACTTCCATCAGTGGCGTGCGCGACAAATCCGTGGCGGGTAAATCGGGGTTGAGCGTAGCCGGCGCCACCAGCAGTTTGCGGAAGTGCGCGTCGTTGCCCTCACCAACCACCAGCCTCGCAGCAGCTGCCGCATAAGCGCGCAAGCCCCCGGCGTGGTCCATATGGTGATGCGTCAGCAACAGATAGCGGATCGGCTTACCCGGATATTTTTCCTGCGCCGCCTTGATCGTCCAGCTCGACTGCCAGGCGGTGGTTGGCGCATCGAAGACGATCAAGTGATCGCGCATCTCAACAATCAGGCCGTGCGCCGAGCCGGCGGCCTGATGCTGCACACCGGGGGCGAGCCCGGTGAATTTGAGAGCGGCCACCGATTGCTCGTCATAGGCACTGTTATCCGAATCAATCAGCGTACCGATGATCTGGCGGCGCAACGCCCACTGATAATGCAGCCTGCCAGTGGCCGGTGTGGCGGCGGTGGCCAGCACGGCAGGGGGGATTGCAAAACGAGTCGCATCGACGGGGGTGTTAATCGTGAGCGCCGTGACACGTATATCGCCAATGGTTTTGCCATTGAATTGATACTGGCGCGCGGCCGGCAGGCGGACCGCGCCATAGGGGCGCCAGTCTGCGAACACGAGGTCATAGCTTGAATCACCGTTAACGTTGTCGTAATCAAGCGTGCGCACCCGCGACGGCAGACCGGTGACGGCATCAAACAACACCGTGAACAACCGCTCGCCGATCCGCACATCGACCGCCGGATAACGCACTTCGTTGATCACCACGTCCGTATGCGGCGTCACGCGTTGCGGATTGTTATGCATTTCGAGAAGCAACAACGGCGAGGCAGGTTTTAGTTCGCGCTGCGTCGCCACCAGGCGCAGGCCCGACATCGCATGGCCCGGCGGATTGGCGGCGAGGTTTTGTTTGACCCGCGTGCTGCTGTCGATGCCGGCAAGATAACCAGCCTGTGGCGTGACAATCTCGCTAAAGCGGAAACTGCGCGTCGTCGGCTACACCAGATTACGCACCCAGCCGATGCGCGCCGCATCAGCAACAACATCCACCAGTAGTACGAAGCGCGATTCGGCGGCAAATTTGATTTCAGCGCCGGCAACGTAGGACTGCTCGGGCTCCCACTGCCGCATGATGGCTTTGAGCTGCAGCGATTTGATCGTCGCCAACGCCCCGGCACCGCCCATCGCCACCACTGCACGGCCGACGTGGTCAGGCGCGGCCGGTGGCGCGCTCGCAGAGGCAACAAGCAAACAGCACAGTAACGAGGTCAATAACAGGCGTGTCATGGGGGGATCCTCCTTAAGATCAGCCTGTTGTACGGGTAATGGCGCTTGATCGGTTTGTTCTCGCAGCAGCGCCGTACTTTGTGCTGGCACAACTCAACCGATATTTTTGCGCTAGTCTACGGCCACACCTCGCCCGGACCCACTCTCGTTTTTACAACACCGACGAACTGGGCATAATGAACTGTTCACAGGAGGCACCGTCATGAAGATGATCACCGCAGCAACAACCGCCGTCATGCTTTGCGCCGCCCTGTTCTTCACACTGGTGGCGCAGGCGCAAGACGCCTATCCGGTCAAACCGGTGCGCTTCGTGGCGCCCTACCCACCCGGCGGTTCGAGCGACGTGATGGCGCGCGTTCTGGCACAGAAGCTCAGCGAGTCGCTGGGTAAACAGGTCATCGTTGAAAACCGTCCGGGCGCTGCCGGCAACATCGGCCATGAGATCGTTGCCAAGGCGCCCGCCGACGGCTACACCCTGCTGCTGACCACCAAGTCGCAGATGGTCAACAACCAATATCTGTATAAGAAACTGCCGTTCGATCCGCTCAACGACTTTACTCATATCACCTTGATCGCCTACTCCGGCCACGTGCTGGTAGTGCATCCGGCGGTGCCGGCGCGCAACGTCAAGGAACTGATCGCGCTCGCGCGCAAACAGCCGAATAAATTGAGTTACGGTTCAGCCGGCCTCGGCAGCACCGTCAACATCGTTGCTGAAGTATTCAAATCGATCGAGAAGCTCGACATCGTCCACGTGCCGTACAAAGGCGCCGTACTCGCCGTCGCCGATGTGGTCGGCGGCCAGATCGAAATGGCCTTCTCCGACATGGTGCCCGCCGTGCCGCAAATCCGTGGCAACCGCCTGCGTGCACTGGCCGTCACCACCGCCGAACGCTCGCCGGCGCTACCCGGCGTGTCGACCATGAGCGAATCCGGCGTCCGCGATGAATTACCCACACAGTGGTGGGGCGTGATCGCCCCCAAAAGCCTGCCCACCGCTATCGTCGCAAAGCTGAACAGCGAGATCCACCGCATCGTTAACCTGCCCGAGTTAAAGGAACGCTACAACGATCTGGGCATCATGCCGTTGCTCTCCACCCCGGAGAGCATGCGCAATACTGTGCGTATCGACGGCCCGAAGACGGCAAAAGTGCTATCGGCACTCGGTTTGAAACCGGAATAGCAACTGACCTACCATTCAAAACAATTCCGAATTGAAAAACCGGCTATGAGCGGAAACCTGTTTACCGATCCCGGTAACGCCGCACAGTCGCAGGAACACGTCAAAGAGCTGCTATGCCGTTCGGGGTTTGCGGTCGAGCGCATCGTATCCACCGGACAGGCAAGCCCACCGGGGTTTTGGTACGACCAGGAGACGGCGGAGTGGGTGGTATTGCTATCCGGTGCCGCCGAGCTTCAATTCGAAGATGAAACCGCGCCGCGTAAAATGCGACCCGGCGACTGGATCAACATCACCGCACACCGCCGCCACCGCATCAACTGGACCGACCCCGCGCAACCGTCGATCTGGCTGGCGATCCACTACCGATAGGCCGCAACAGAACGACCACACGTTCATCGCACTTCGGTGCGCACGATCAGACAACCACTGAAAAAAAAACGGCCGCACAAGGCAGCCGCGATCGTTTTCGAAACAAGTAACAAATCGTTAGAGCTTCTGTTCGACCCAGCCTTTGACCGATGCCAGCGCTTCTGGCAACTTGGAGGCATCCGTGCCGCCCGCCTGCGCCATGTCCGGCCGTCCACCGCCCTTGCCACCCACCTGTTGGGCGACGAAGTTAACGAGTTCACCGGCTTTCACTTTAGAAGTCAGATCTGCACTAACGCCGGCAATCAACGAGACCTTGCCGCCGTCGGTCGCCGCCAGCAGCAGCACGCAGGACTTGAACTTGTCTTTCAACTTGTCCATCGCTTCGCGCAGCGCCTTGGAATCCGCACCTTCCATCAGCGCGGCGAGCACCTTCGCGCCCTTGATCTCGATGGCCTGAACAGCAAGATCATCACCCTGGCTTGAAGCGAGCTTGGATTTGAGACGCGCGAGTTCCTTTTCAAGATTCTTCACGTTCTCGACGATCTGACCGATCTTCTGCGTCACTTCAGCAACCGGGGCTTTCAGCGCGGCCGCAGCCTGCTGCAGGAATTCTTCCTGACGCTGCACCAGTGCCAGCGCGCCTTCACCGGTCACCGCCTCAACGCGGCGTATCCCGGCGGCAACACCACCTTCGGAAATGATCTTGAAGAGACCGATATCGCCGCTACGCGCAACGTGGGTGCCGCCGCACAGTTCGCGCGACGAGCCAATATCAAGCACACGCACTTCATCGCCATATTTCTCACCGAACAGCGCCATCGCGCCGACTTTGGCGGCTTCGTCGAACTTCATGACGCGCGCACTGGTTGCCGCATTGGTCAGAATTTCCGCGTTGACGATGGTTTCAACGCGGCGGATTTCGTCGGCACTCAATGATGCATTGTGCGAGAAATCAAAACGCGTTTTCTCCGCATCAACCAGCGAGCCCTTCTGCGCCACATGGCCGCCGAGCACTTCGCGCAGCGCCTTGTGCATCAGGTGGGTGGCCGAGTGGTTGCGCATGGTGCGCGCCCGCGCGTTGGTATCGACCTGCCCCTTCAACGCATCGCCAACGGCCAGTCGCCCGGTATGCAGCACGCCATGATGCCCGAACACTTCCGACTGGATTTTCTGCGTATCGCTGACGTGGAAGGTGCCGTGCGTGGCGACGAGTTGCCCACGGTCACCAACCTGGCCGCCCGATTCGGCGTAGAACGGCGTCTTGTCGAGGACGATGATCGCCGTGTCGCCGGTTTCGATCGCTTCAACCGCAGTGCCGTTCTTGTAAATGGCGACAATATTGCCGTCGTGCACCAGCGTTTCGTAGCCGTGAAACTCGGTTTTACCGCCACGATATTCGACTGACGTCTGGCCGCCGAACTTGGAGGCAGCGCGCGCGCGTTCGCGTTGCTGCCCCATCGCCGCCTCAAAGCCGGCGAAATCAACGGTGATGTTGCGCTCGCGCGCGATATCGGCCGTGAGATCGAGCGGAAAGCCGAAGGTGTCGTAGAGGCGGAACACGGTGTCGCCATCGAGCATCTTGTCTTCCGACTGCAGCGCGCCTTCGAGCACCGCCATGCCGTTCTCCAGCGTTTCGGCAAAACGCTCTTCTTCCTGCTTCAAGACCTGGCCGACGCGGTCGGCAGTAGCAACGAGTTCCGGATAAGCCACCCCCATCGCCTTGACCAGATCCGGCACGATTTTGTGGAAGAAGGATTTCTTCTGACCGAGTTTGTAACCGTGGCGGATGGCGCGACGCACGATACGACGCAGCACGTAACCGCGGCCTTCGTTGCCGGGGATCACACCATCGACAAGCAGGAACGAACAGGCGCGGATGTGATCGGCGATCACCTTCAACGAATTGTTGTGCAAATCGCTGCAGCCGGTTTCGCGCGCGGCGGCCTTGATCAAATCCTGAAACAGATCGATCTCGTAATTCGAGTGCACGCCCTGTAGCACGGCGGCAATACGCTCGAGGCCCATGCCGGTATCGACTGACGGTTTAGGCAACGGATGCAGGGTGCCCGCGTCATCGCGGTTGAACTGCATGAAGACGAGGTTCCAGATTTCGATGTAGCGGTCGCCGTCGGCTTCCGGCGTGCCGGGCGGGCCACCGGGGATTTCCGGACCGTGGTCAAAAAAGATTTCTGTGCAAGGGCCGCAGGGACCGGTTTCGCCCATCTGCCAGAAGTTGTCCGAACCACCGCCCGGCTTGTCGCCGATGCGCGTGATACGCTCGCGCGGCACGCGAATTTCATTCGCCCAGATGTTATACGCGTCGTCGTCCGTCTCGTAGACAGTAACCCAGAGTTTTTCCTGCGGCAGCTTGTAGACGCCGGTCAGGAGTTCCCACGCGAAATGAATGGCATCGTTCTTGAAATAATCGCCGAAACTGAAATTACCCAGCATTTCAAAGAAGGTGTGATGGCGCGCGGTGTAACCGACGTTCTCAAGATCATTATGCTTGCCGCCCGCGCGCACGCAGCGCTGCGAAGTGGTGGCGCGCTTGTAATCGCGCTGCTCATGACCGAGAAAGAGGTCCTTGAACTGCACCATGCCGGCGTTGGTGAAGAGCAGCGTCGGATCGTTGCCCGGCACCAGCGGACTGGAGGCGACGATGGCGTGACCCTTGCTTTTGTAATAGTCGAGGAACTGCTGGCGGATTTCGCTGCTTTTCATGGGGGAGGGACCGGAATTCAGGAAAGAGCGATTTTAAACCGGTCTTTCCGGGGATGGCGTGAAAAATCAATACCCCACGGCCATTGGCACGCTGAGGTCAGACCGCCCCGTCGCAGTCCCGTTCAGTCGTCGTCAAGGCCTGCGATCACCTTGCGGATAGTATCGAGACTGAAGCCGCGCCCCTGTAAAAAGCGCATCTGGCGCGCTTTGTCATTGGCGTTTAGCGGCGGCTCGGGAAATTTACGGCGCCAGACTTCGCGTGCCGCCTCAAGATCGCCTTCCTTCAGCGTCGCGCGCGCACCGGCAATGGCCTCGTCGGAGAGCCCTTTATCACGCAATTCCTGGGTGATTTTCTGACTGCCGAAGCGTTTGCGGCGGGTCGCCACCACCTGCTCGACCACACGCTTTTCCGACAACCAGCCGCGCTCGACAAAATCTTCGATCAACGGCGGAATTTCATCGGGGTCTTCGGTGTATTGCACCAGGCGCCGCGCGAGCTCGAGCTTGGAGTACTCGCGCTGCGCGAGCAGGCCGAGGGCCCGCGCGCGCAGACTGAGTGCCTGCTTACTCTTCTTCTGCGTCGTCGGCTGGTTCGGATCCACCGCCGGCTCCAGCCGCCACCGCCGTCACACCGAGTGCGGCGCGGATCTTGGCGTCGATCTCGTTGGCCATCTCGGCATGATCACGCAGATATTCGCGCGTGTTGTCCTTGCCCTGGCCGATACGTTCCTTGCCATAGCTGTACCAGGCGCCCGCCTTGTCGATAATCTTGTGTTCGACGCCAAGCTCGATGATCTCGCCTTCACGCGAAATGCCTTCGCCATAGAGAATGTCGAAGTTGGCCTGCTTGAACGGCGGCGCCACCTTGTTCTTCACAACCTTGGCGCGCGTTTCCGAACCGATGACCTCTTCGCCCTTCTTGATAGCGCCAGTGCGGCGGATGTCGATCCGCACCGAGGCATAGAACTTAAGCGCATTGCCGCCGGTGGTAGTTTCAGGGTTGCCGAACATGACGCCGATCTTCATACGGATTTGATTAATGAAGATGACCGTGGTGTTTGAACGGCTGATATTGCCGGTCAATTTGCGCAGCGCCTGCGACATCAGGCGCGCATGCAGGCCCATCTGCGGCTGGCCCATCTCGCCTTCGATTTCAGACTTCGGCGTCAGCGCCGCCACTGAGTCGACGACAACGATATCGACCGAGCCGGAGCGCACCAGCATGTCGGCGATTTCAAGCCCCTGCTCACCGTTATCCGGCTGCGAGATCAGCAGATCCTGCACATTGACGCCGAGCTTCTGCGCGTATTGCGGGTCGAGCGCGTGTTCGGCATCGATGAAGGCCGCGGTGCCGCCGATCTTCTGCATTTGCGCAATCACCGACAGCGTCAGCGTCGTTTTGCCCGAAGATTCCGGCCCGTAGATTTCGATGATGCGGCCACGCGGCAGACCGCCCACGCCCAGCGCGATATCGAGCCCCAGCGAGCCGGTCGACACCACCTGGATATCCCTGGCGACATCGGCTTCACCAAGACGCATGATGGAACCCTTGCCGAACTGCTTTTCAATCTGCGACAACGCCGCCGCCAGTGCCTTGCTTCTATTTTCGTCCATGATTTGCCCCAGTTAAGCCTTCAAGATTATCGCATACCCATCACGATCAACGCGGCGTTAAAAAGCCCGGATGACAGCTAAGTCTTCAGTATTAAATCGCCGTTCAATGCAACCGATTATGCCCACTCACTAGCTCACTGGATGAGCTAGACAAAAGCACCCCTTAATTTATTGCAGCCATCTCAAGCACACCCTGCAGCGCCCGGATAACGCTCTGCCTGCGCACCGCTTCACGATCGCCGTCGAAATGGCAGGTCTCGGCACGCAATTCAGTTGCCACCGCCCCGCCCTTGCGCGCCCAGCCGATACACACCGTGCCAACTGGTTTGTCCGCTGTGCCACCGGTGGGACCGGCGACGCCACTGACCGAAACGGCGATGTGGGCGCGACTCGCCGCCAGTGCGCCCGCAACCATTTCACGCACCACCGGCTCGGACACCGCGCCGTGTTCGCGTAAGGTCTCCGCCTTAACGCCAAGCATCTGCTGCTTGGCCGCATTGGTATACGTAATAAAGCCGCGGTCGTACCACGCCGAGCTGCCGGACACCATGGTGACGACTTCGCCAATCCAGCCGCCGGTGCAGGACTCGGCGGTAGTCAATACACATTCGTTTTTTTTGAGCGCGGCGCCGACCTGCTTGCCCAATTCGTAGAGTTCATGGTCCATCATCACCCCGGAAAAAAATTGCGTGCGATTGCCAGCACGATCAGCGTATAAAACGCCGCCAGAAAGTCGTCGAACATCACGCCAAAACCGCTCTTCAGTTTGCGGTCAAAGTAACGAATCGGCTGCGGCTTGACGATATCAAAAAAGCGAAACAGCACAAAAGCAGCGAACTGCCAGACATAACCGACCGGCGTGAAAAACAAAACCAGCATGAAGGCGACGATTTCATCCCAAACGATCGCGCCGGGGTCGGCCACACCCAGCGACTCACCAGTGCGGGCGCAAGCCCAAATACCCAACACAAAGGCACCGGCAATCAGGACGAGCTGCTGTAGCGGCGTGCAATAAACCAGCGACAACGCATACAGCGGAAACGCCGCCAGCGTGCCGGCGGTGCCGGGCGCATGACGGACCAGCCCGCTGCCGGCGCCGAGCGCAATGAAGTGCGCCGGATGTTGCAGCAAAAAACGGATGTTCAAACCACGCACCGGTTCAGCCAAAGTGATCAAAGCCTCCGTGCCCGGAGAGCCGCAGCGGCGTGCCGTCGGGCGCGCGCACCAGCAAGGCAGGCACGCCACGCCGCAACGCTTTGATCCGCCCGACCGGCGTAACGCGGACCCCGGCACGCAAGGCTGCCGCCCGCACACGGGCATGATTGCGCAGGGAAGCGGTAAAACACAATTCATAATCATCGCCCCCTGCAAGCAGAGCGCGACAACCGATCACCGATTCAAGATGACGGCAGAGCAGCGCAGAAACAGGCAGCGCATCAAATTCGATCTCAGCGGCACATTTCGAACGCTCGAGAATATGCCCGAGGTCAGCCAGCAGGCCGTCGGAGATATCGATCGCGCTGTGGGCGATGCCGCGTAGCGCCAGCCCCAGCGCCACGCGCGGCTGCGGCTGATGCAAACGTTTCTCACAGGCCACCCGTTCCGCCGCGCTTAGGCGAATTTTTTGCTGCAACGCCGCCAGCGCCAGCGCCGCATCACCAATGCGACCGGACACCCAGACTTCATCGCCGGCGCGCGCACCATCGCGACGCAAGGCTTTGCCGCGCGGCACCTCGCCCATGATTTGCACGCAGAGATTAAGCGGGCCGCGGGTCGTATCGCCGCCCACCAGATCCACCTTGTGTTTGCGCGCCAGCGCCATGAAACCAGCGGAAAAGTCGCGCAGCCAGCCGGCATCCACGCGCGGCAGGGCCAGCGCCAGCGTGGCCCAGCGCGGTGTGGCCCCCATTGCCGCCATATCAGAGAGATTCACCGCCAGCGTTTTGTGTCCGAGCGCACGTGCATCGGCACCGCGAAAAAAATGCCGGCCCTCGACCAACATGTCGGCGGAGACTGCTAGCTCGTGACCCGCGCGCGCCCGCATCAGTGCGCAATCGTCACCCACGCCGAGCACCGCGCCGCGTGCGGGATGGGTGAAGTAACGGGCAATCAGGTCAAATTCAGGTGTCATCGCGGAAACACGGCTCCATGTCGTGACAGTAGTGGCGGCACATCGTACTTGCGATCAGTAAAATAGGGCACCGGTCACGTGATCCAATCAGGCAGCCACTCGCCAGCCCCTCAGCACATCAGCACATCAAGCGCAAACCCCCTGTGTGACTAAGGCGCGCTCAGGCCGCCGGCTTGCCACCGTCGTTTTGCGACTGGCTGGCGGTCAACGCTGCCCTTGCTTTCCGTTTCAGATATGAAGCCATGTAGAAGTTCACGACCGCGAAGCCCAGAAAAACCAGCGTCAGCATTTTGATCTGGTCTTCAGGCAGAAAGGACGGGCCTTCAAACACCACATACAACCCAAGCAGCGCATTGAAGATGCCGCTGATATAAAAAATAATGATTCTGGTTTTAATCTTGTCGTTCATCCTGCACCCCATTACCTTGCACGCACTTCACCGGGCCGCGCCAGCACGGCCAGTTTATCCAGAACACCGTTCACATATTTGTGACCATCGGTGCCACCATAACTTTTTGCCAGCTCAACCGCCTCGTTGATCACCACTGGATAAGGCACCTCCGGCAGGTTGGACAACTCAAACGCTGCAATCAAAAGGATCGCGCGTTCGATCGGACTTAACTCGACAAATTTGCGGTCAAGATACGGTTGCAGCGCAACTTCAAGACTCGCCGCATATTCAATGACGCCCGAGAGCAATGCCGAAAAATACGCTTCGTCGGCACGATCAAAACCCTTGACGGTAGCCAGATGCTGTTTGATCTCGTTGACGCCGGCGCCCGCCAGCTGCCACTGATAAAGCCCCTGCAATGCAAACTCGCGCGAACGCCGGCGTGCACTGCGCGGCGCCACGCGGCGCGGTGCCGTTCTGCCCGCGGGCAGCGCTTCTTCCGCCATCACGATTTGCCGATGGTTTTAAGCAGAGTGGCCAGTTCAACGGCCGCGGCGGCGCAATCAGCGCCCTTCTGCATCATGCGCACTTCGGCCTGCTCGTCGTTTTCCGTGGTCAGCACGCCATTGGCGATCGGCACGCCGGTTTCGAGCTGCACTTCCATAATGCCGCGCGCTGATTCATTCGACACAATTTCGAAATGGTAGGTTTCGCCACGGATCACCGCGCCGAGTGCAACCAGTGCATCGTATTCGTCACTCTCGGCCATGGTCTGCAAAGCCAGCGGCAGTTCGAGCGCACCCGGCACTGTGACGATCAGAATATCGGCCTGACGTACCCCCAGTTTCGCCAGTTCAGCGGTGCAGCCAGCGAGCAAGCCGTCGGAGACATCGGCATTAAAACGCGCCGCCACGATGCCAATGCGCAGACCCGCGCCGTCCTTGTTGATGTCTATTTCTTCGATGGAATCGTAATCGGACATGTCATCGCTTTCCTGGTCGTTCGGCGGCGCTCGAAAGGGCAGCGCGCTGCGTTCCATCCGCACTCCCCTGCGGGAAGCACGAGGATAAAAGTCTATCCCTCGAAAAAATCAAAGCGGCTCGTCTTCCGGTTGCAGGTAACCGGTGACCTGCAGGTCGAAACCGGCCATGCTCGGCATTCTACGCGGCTTGGACAGCAACCGCATTTTCGTCACCTTCAAATCACGCAGTATCTGTGCACCGATACCGTAGGTGCGCAGCGCGTTTTTCGGATTCACCGCAATCGCACCAGGCAGCGCGCGCGCGGCCAGATCGACGGCGGTCTCTGGTCGGTGCAACAGAACAATGACGCCGCATTCGGAACGTGCCACCGCCGCCAGCGCACGGTTGAAATTCCACGAATGACTGGCGCTCTTCACATCGAGCAGATCAATCACTGACAGCGGCTCGTGCACGCGCACCAGCGCCTCGCGGCCGGGCTGCATCTCGCCACGCACGAGGGCCAGATGCGTGGCGTTGCCGATGCGGTCGCTGTAGACCACCAGTTTGAATTTGCCCTGCACGGTATCGACCTCGCGCTCGGACACGCGCTGCACCAGCGATTCGGTGCGACTGCGATATTGAATCAAATCGGCGATGGTGCCGATCTTGATGCCGTGCTGTTTGCCGAACTCGATTAAATCCGGAAGGCGTGCCATCTCGCCGTCTTCCTTGAGGATTTCACAAATCACCGCGGCCGGCGCGACACCGGCCATCTGCGCCAGATCACAACCCGCCTCGGTATGCCCGGCGCGCACCAGCACGCCTCCGTTCTGCGCCTTCAACGGAAAAATATGCCCAGGCTGGACGATATCCACGGGGCCAGCGTCGGCGCGTACCGCTGTCTGCACCGTACGCGCACGATCGGCCGCCGAAATCCCCGTCGTCACGCCCTCGGCGGCCTCAATCGAGACGGTAAAGTTGGTGCCCAGCGGCGAGTTGTTGTTTGAGACCATCAAAGGCAGATTGAGCTGCCGGCATTTTTCCTCGGTCAGGGTCAGGCAGATCAGGCCGCGCCCGTAGCGCGCCATAAAATTGATCGTCTCCGGCGTAACGAACTCGGCGGCCTGCACCAGGTCACCCTCGTTCTCGCGGTCTTCCTCGTCAACAAGAATGACCATTTTGCCGGCACGCATGTCGGCGATGATTTCCGGTACGGGGCTGATTGCCATGTCACTCCTTAAATTGCGACAAACGCTCGGCGTAGCGCGCCAGCGTATCGACTTCGATGTTTACTTTCGCGCCCGCCGCCAGCACACCGAGATTGGTATGCGCCAGCGTGTGCGGAATCAAATTGACCTCAAACCCACATCCATTTACCGCGTTGACGGTGAGACTCACGCCGTCAACCGCAACCGAACCCTTGCGGGCGACGTATTTTGCCAGTTCGCGCGGCACTTCGAAGGCGATTCTGCGGTTGTCCCCCTCGGCGGTAATACGCGTGACGACGCCAACGCCGTCGATGTGGCCGCTGACAATATGTCCGTCGAGACCGTCGCCAACGCGCAGCGATTTTTCCAGATTGACCGCCGCCCCTGGCGTAAAGCCGGCGGTGCAGGCCAGCGTTTCACGCGAGACGTCGAATGCCAGTCGCGGCGTAGCCAGCCCGACCACGGTGAGACAAGCACCGTTGACGGCGATACTGTCACCGAGTTTGACGCCACCAAGATCAAGCGCGCCGCTGTCGAGTCCGACCCGCGCGCCCCCTGATGTCGGCGACACCGCGCCAACCTTGCCCACCGCCTGAATAATGCCGGTAAACATCATGCCATCCTTACAATGATGCGCAGATCACCATCGATCATGCGCGTTTCGTGTATGCGTAGCGCGCGTCGCGCCTGCAGCGTGGTTAGTTCATCCAGATCAGCCATACCCTGGGCGCGATCGCCGAGCAGACAGGGCGCGAGATACAACAACAACTCGTCGACACAACCTTCGCGGATCAGCGAGCCGTTGAGCTTGTGACCAGCCTCGACGTGCAGTTCGTTGATGCCGCGCCGGCCCAGCTCCTGCAGCAGCGCCGGCAGTTCGACCTTGCCCGCCGTATTGGGCAGCACAACGATCTCCGCACCGGCCTCGCGCAAGGCTGCGCTTTTCGCCGCATCATCGCGCGCGCAAAACAGCAAGCTGCCGCCACCAGCCAAAATCTTGGCCGTCGGTAGCGTCTCCAGCCGGCTATCGATGATCACGCGCAGCGGCTGACGCGTAGTCGGCACCTCGCGCACATTGAGTTGCGGATCGTCACTCTTCACGGTGCCGATGCCGGTGAGCAGCGCACAAGCGCGGGCCCGCCATTGATGTCCATCGAGTCGCGCCGCTGCGCCGGTGATCCATTGGCTGGCACCGTTGTTGAGCGCCGTGCGTCCGTCCAGACTGGCCGCGATCTTCACGCGCACCCACGGACGACCGCGCGTCAGCCGCGAGATAAAGCCGATGTTGAGTTCACGCGCAGCGTCCTTACCGACGCCACAGTCGGTAAGAATGCCCGTAGCGCGCAAGCGCGCAAGCCCCTGCCCGGCGGTACGCGGATCGGGGTCCTGCATCGCCGCCACCACGCGATGCAATCCGGCTGCGATCAGTGCTTCATCGCAGGGCGGTGTGCGGCCGTGGTGATGACAGGGTTCGAGAGTGACGTAGGCGGTGGCGCCACGCGCACGCGCACCAGCCGCCTGCAAGGCGACGACCTCGGCGTGCGGCCCGCCGGCGCGCGCATGCCAGCCCTCGCCAACGACCTCGCCGTCGCGCACGATGACACAACCGACACGCGGATTCGGCGTGGTCGTCCACAGACCGCGTGCAGCCAGCGCCAGTGCGCGTGTCATGTAATCGTTGTCAGTCATGATTGCGTGAAGCGTAAAGGGTTAGGAGTGAGCTCTGCTTCTTTGGTCCTGATGCACTTCGATTCTTGAGGCCAGGGCTCTTCAAACTTCACTTCTTAACCGGTTTACGCACTTCCTTGATGGCATCCTGAAAATCGTCGATATCCTGGAAACTCTTGTAGACCGAGGCGAAACGAATATAAGCAACGTCGTCGAGCTTGTAGAGCTCCTTCATCACCATCTCACCAACGCGCCGCGACGGCAGTTCGCGCTCGCCCAGCGCCAGCAACTCCTGCGTAATGGCGAGGATGGCCTCATCAACCAGCGGCGTCGGCACCGGCCGCTTGTGTAGCGCGCGCATAAAGCCGGTGCGCAATTTCTGCTGATCAAATTCAGTACGACTACCATCCTGCTTGACGACTTGTGGCAGGCGTAACTCGACCGTTTCATAGGTCGTGAAGCGCTTGTTGCATGCCGGACAACGGCGGCGACGGCGGATGCTATCGCCGGGCTCGCTGACACGTGAGTCGATGACCTGCGTGTTTTCGTCTTTACAGAACGGACAATGCATGTCAGTTCGTGATGCGCCAGGCGTCAGGCGTGAGGTGGGCGCAAGCTGAACCGCTGCGCCTGCGCGTCAAAGATCGCTCCGCCCCAGGCCTCACCAATCACGCCTCACGCATACACCGGCAGCTTCGCGCAGATCGCCTTCACCGCATTGGCAACACGCGCGATCACCGCTTCGTCGGCCGGCGCATCGAGCACATCGGCAATCAGGCCGGCGAGCTGGCTGGTTTCCGCGGCACCAAAACCACGCGTGGTGATCGCCGGCGAACCGAGGCGTATGCCACTGGTGACCATCGGCTTTTGCGGATCGTTCGGAATGGCGTTTTTATTGACGGTGATATGCGCGCGCCCAAGCACGTTCTCGGCTTCCTTGCCGGTGATGTTCTTCGCCTGCAGATCGAGCAGGAACAAATGGCAATCCGTGCGCCCGGAGACGATACGCAGACCGCGCTTGATCAGGCCCTCGGCCAGCGTCTTTGCATTGTCGAGCACCTTTTGCTGGTAGACCTTGAAGTCGGGCTGCAGCGCTTCCTGAAAAGCCACCGCCTTGGCGGCGATCACATGCATCAGCGGACCACCCTGCGTCGCGGGAAAGATCGCCGAATTGAGCACCTTCTCATGCTGCGCGCCAGACAAAATCAAACCGCCGCGCGGACCACGTAACGTCTTGTGCGTGGTGCTCGTCACAAAGTCGGCAATGCCGACTGGCGAGGGATACACGCCGGCCGCCACCAGCCCAGAATAGTGGGCGATATCCGACAACAGCAAGGCGCCGACGCTGTCGGCAATGGCGCGAAAACGCTTCCAGTCGATTACCAGCGCATAAGCAGAAGCGCCGGTGACGATCATTTTCGGTTTGTGTTCATGCGCCAGGCGCTCGACCTCGACGTAATCAATCGCCTCGGTTTTCGGATCAAGCCCGTAGGTGACCACTTTGTAGAGTTTGCCAGAAAGATTGACCGAGGCACCGTGGGTCAGATGCCCGCCGTGGGCCAGCGACATGCCGAGGATGGTGTCGCCGGGTTTGAGCATCGCCGTATACACGGCAAAGTTGGCCTGCGAACCCGAATGCGGCTGCACGTTGGCGTATTCGGCGCCGAACAATTTTTTCGCGCGGTCGATCGCCAGCTGCTCGGCGACGTCGACAAACTCGCAACCGCCGTAATAGCGCTTGCCGGGATAGCCCTCGGCGTATTTGTTGGTCAATACCGAACCCTGTGCTTCCAGCACGCGTGGACTGGCGTAGTTCTCGGAGGCGATCAACTCGACGTGGTCTTCCTGGCGCTGCACTTCGCGCGAAATCGCTGACCACAGTTCGGGATCGAATGAGGCAATCTTGTCTTGATATGAAAACATGGTGTGTTTGGCCGCTGTTAAGTTCGTAAGCGAGTGATTTTATCATTATTACCCCCCCCTCCGAGAACGTGGTGCAGGCTTCTATTTTTTGCCGTGGCGGTGGCAATTTGCGTATCATCGCGGGAGGGCGCCTGCGCGTGTCGCCGCACCGCCAAGCACGGAGAAATCGACAGTGGAAGTGCTGCTAACCGTTTCGTCAGCAATCGACCGGCTCAATCAAAAGGTATCGGTGTTTGCCGACTGGCTGGTGCTGTTATCCTGCCTGATCAGCGCCGGCAACGCCTTTTCGCGCTACTCATTCAGTATCAGCTCAAACGCCTGGCTGGAGATCCAGTGGTATATGTTCGGCGCCATGATCCTGCTCGGCGCTTCCTACACGCTGAAAAAAAACGAGCATGTGCGGGTCGACATCCTCTACGGCCGCCTCTCCACCCGCACCCAGATCTGGATCGACCTCATTGGCGGTGTGCTGTTTTTGTTACCGGCAACCATCATCATCAGCTGGATGGCATGGCCGATGTTCCACAATTCATTCCTGCAGAATGAATTCTCCAGCAACGCCGGCGGCCTCCTGCGCTGGCCGATCAAACTAATGATCCCGCTGGGCTTCTGGCTACTGACCTTGCAGGGCATTTCAGAAATCATCAAACGCATCGCCATGCTGACCGGCCACCTGACGGCCAACGTAGACTACGAAAGGCCGCTGCAATGACGCGCGAAATCATGGCCCCGCTGATGTTCGGGGGATTGATCGTGTTCATGCTGATCGGTTACCCGGTGGCTTTTTCACTGGCGGCGGTCGGCCTGTTCTTCGGCTTCATCGCCATCGAACTCGGCTTCTTTCAAACCGCGCTGCTGCAGGCGCTGCCCGAGCGTGTGTTCGGCATCATCTCCAACGACCTGCTGCTGGCGATCCCGTTCTTCACCTTCATGGGCGCGATTCTCGAGCGCTGCGGACTCGCCGAAGACCTGCTCGACAGCATGGGCCAGTTATTCGGTCCGGTGCGCGGCGGCCTCGCCTACGCGGTGATCATCGTCGGCGCGATACTCGGCGCCATCACCGGCACCGTCGCCGCCTCGGTCATCGCCATGGGCATCATCTCGCTGCCGATCATGATGCGCTACGGCTACAACATGCGGCTCGCCACTGGCGTGATTGCCGCTTCAGGCACCATCACGCAACTGATCCCGCCATCGCTCGTGCTGGTGGTGCTGGCCGACCAACTCGGCCGCTCGGTGGGCGATATGTATGCCGGCGCGATCGGCCCGAGCATCGTGCAGGTGCTGTTGTTCTGCGGGTATATCGCCGTCCTCAGCTTCGTGCGTCCGCTCGACATGCCGGCGTTGCCGCCGGAGGCGCGCACCCTCAACGGCTGGCCGCTGATCCGCAAATGCCTGTGGGGCATGGTGCCCTCGATCGTGCTGATCTTCCTCGTGCTGGGCACCATTCTGATGGGGCTTGCCACACCAACCGAAGGCGGCGCAATGGGTGCGGTCGGCGCGATCGTGCTGGCGGTGTTGCACAGCGATCAATTCTCGACGCGCGGCAAGTACGCGGCCCTGATCGCCCTCGGCGCCACGGTGTCGCTGAGCGCTCTGAACATGCTCGGCGCGATCACGGCCGGACTGCTATTAATGCTCGAAAAGCCGTTGTTCATCGTTCTCTATGCCGGTCTGGTCGTGGTGTTGCTGGAGGCCGTGTTCATTGCCAAGCTGCGCGGACTGATTTGGGAGGCGAGCCAGTCGACCATGCGCATCAGCACGATGGTGATCTTCATCCTCGTCGGCTCGACGGTGTTCGGCCTGGTGTTCCGCGGTGTCGACGGCGATCTGTGGATCGAAGATTTGCTCACATCACTGCCGGGCGGCGTGGTGGGCTTCCTGATTTTCGTCAACCTGTTCGTCTTCTTTCTCGCCTTCTTCCTCGATTATTTCGAAATCGCCTTCATCATCATTCCGCTGCTCGCACCGGTGGCCCACAAACTCGGCATCGATCTGATCTGGTTCGGCGTCTTACTCGGCGCCAATCTGCAGACCTCGTTCATGCACCCGCCGTTCGGCTTTGCGCTGTTCTACCTGCGCGGTATCGCACCAAAAGAAGTGAAAAGCTCTGACATTTACTGGGGTGCGATCCCGTGGGTGGTATTGCAACTGATCCTTGTCGGCATCATTATCGCCTTCCCGCAGCTGGTCACCAGTTTTATTGACAAGGGTCCGGCAGCCGCCGCCCCGGCCATTGAAAGACCGGCGTCACCACCTCCGGCCGAAAGCGCTGCGGAAGAGGAAAAGGCCGCCACTGAGCAAGCCGAAGAGGATCGCGCCGCCGCGGATCTCGAAAAAGCCATCCGCAACAGCAAGTGATCTCGCCACTCGCCATAAAAAACCCCGCCATGGCGGGGTTTTTTATGGCGCAGGGCAAATCTATTTCTTGCGCGGCGTATAGGCGAAGGAATCAAAACCGTATTCGGCGACACGGAACCATAGATACTGATCGTCACGGAATTTCTTCCAGCCCGGATAAATGCGTTTCCAGTGGGGACTCTTTTCAGACAACTCATCATAGAGCTGAAACGCAGCCGCTTCACAGGCCTCCATGACCGGACGCGGAAAGGGCCTCAACTGGGTGCCACCCTTGACAAGCCGCATCAGCGCCTCGGGATTCTTCGCATCATAACGCGCCAAGGTATGCATATTCGCATCCGCCGCAGCCGCCTCAACCGCGGCCTGATAATGCTTCGGCAATTCCGCCCATTTTTTCTCGTTGATGAACAGCGACAGCTCGGGACCACCCTCCCACCAGCCGGGGTAATAGTAAAACTTGGCAACCTTGTTGAAGCCGAGTTTTTCGTCATCATACGGGCCGACCCATTCGGCGGCGTCGATGGTGCCACGCTCCAAAGCCGGATAAATGTCGCCACCGGCGATCTGTTGCCCGATCACACCGAGCTTGGCCAAGACCTGACCGGCGAGACCGCCGATACGCATTTTCAGGCCCTTGAGGTCGGCCACGGTCTTGATCTCCTTGCGAAACCACCCGCCCATTTGCACGCCGGTGTTGCCACAGGCGAAATGATGCACCCCGTAATCCTTGTAGAGCAAAGCCATGGCTTCATTACCGCCGCCGTACAGTTTCCAGGCAATATGCTGTCGGGCATTAAAACCGAATGGCAGGCAGGTACCGATCGCAAATGCGGGATCCTTGCCAACATAGTAGTACGGTGCGGTGTGTCCCATTTCCACGGTGCCGTTTTGCACGGCATCGAGCACCTGCAAGCCGGGCACAATCTCACCGGCGGCAAAAACGCGAACCTGAAATTTATTATCGGTAATTTCCGCGAGGCGCTTGGAAAAAACCTCGGCGGCGCCGTAAATCGTGTCGAGACTTTTCGGAAAACTCGAGGCCAGACGCCACTGGATCGCCGGCTGCGATTGCGCAATCGCCGGTGCCGCTACCGCCCCTGCTGCCACGCCTGCCGCGGCTTGTTTCAGGAATGCACGTCGTTTCATCGTCCCCTCCGTTGAAGTGTTTCGAGCGTATATCCGCCCGACTGCAAAAACACCGGTCTATTCGCCGGCGATGGTCATGCGGTCGATCAGAATCGAACCGCAGTGTTTCGAACCACGACTCAGCACATCGGTGCCGGCACCGATGATGCCGCGAAAAATATCCTTCAGATTGCCGGCGATGGTGATCTCCTCTACGGCATGGGTAATCTCGCCGTTCTCCACCCAGAAGCCGGCCGCGCCGCGCGAATAATCGCCGGTCACCATATTAATGCCCTGCCCCATCAGTTCGGTCACCAGCAAGCCGCGCCCCATCTTGCGTAACAGCGCGGCAAAATCCTCGCCGCTGTCGGCCAATAAAAGATTGTGACAACCGCCGGCATTACCGGTGGTCTGCATGCCGAGTTTGCGCGCCGAATAACTGCCAAGAAAATAGCCCTGCACCACGCCACCCTCGACCACGCTGCGCTGTTTGGTGGCAACACCTTCTTCATCGAAGGGGCCGCTGGCCATCGCGCCGCGTATATGCGGGTCCTCTTTAATGCGGATCCAGGGCGCGAAAATTTCCTTGCCCAGGCTGTCAAGCAGAAACGACGATTTGCGATACAGGCTGCCGCCGCTGACCGCCGAGACAAAATGGCCGATGAGGGAGGCTGCCACCGGCGCTTCAAACAACACCGGCACCTGCATGGTGGAAATCTTTTTGGCGCCAAGGCGGCGCACCGCGCGCTCACCAGCAGTACGGCCGATCAACGCCGGCGCATCCAGCCGTGAGGCATCGCGCGCCGAACTGTACCAGTCGTCGCGCTGCATGGCGTCACCCTTGCCGGCAATCACCGCGCAACTGATCCAATGCCGCGAACTCGGGTAACCGGAAAGAAAACCGAGTGAATTGCCGTAGGCAAAATGCGAATGCTGCGAGGACACCGTCGCGCCTTCTGAGTTATCAATTTTCTTGCTGACGTCAAAAGCTGCGCTCTCGCAGGTCTGCGCCATTTCAATCGCATCTTCGACGAGCAGGTTCCACGGATGGAACAGATCGAGATCGGGAATCTCGCGCGCCAGCAGCGCCTCATCGGCTAGCCCGGCGTAATCATCGCTGGCAGTAAAACGTGCAATGGAGACGGCCGCATCGACCGTGGCACGCACCGCCTGCGGCGAAAAATCGGAGGTGCTGGCGTGACCGCGACGCTTGCCGAAATACACCGACACGCCGATGCCCTTGTCGCGGTTGTATTCGATCGTCTCGACCTCGCCGCAACGCACTGTCACCGTCTGCCCAACGCCCTCCGAAACCTCGGCCTCGGCGGCACTCGCGCCCTGAGCACGCGCGTATTGGAGTACGTCGGCGGCGATCTCACGCAATTGCGCCTCTTCGTGCGCCAGCGCCGCAGCGGCCGATCGTGCCTTGATTTCAGTCGTCATCAACGGTGCCCGTAAAAAAGCCGTTATGATACCAGTCTTGCCACCAGTGACCGCAGAATGAATGACACCGAAAACGAATACGAATACGATCGCCCGAGCAAATCGCAGCGCAAGCGCGACGTGCACGCCCTGCAAGATCTGGGCACCGAGCTGGTCGAGCTGAGCGCCAGCCAACTCGCGCAATTCAACCTGCCCGAGCGCCTGGTGGCGGCGATTGCCGAGGCACAGCGCATCCATAATTTCGAAGGCCGCCGCCGGCAAATGCAATTCATCGGCAAGCTCATGCGTGACATCGAACCGGCGCCGATCCGTGCCCGTCTCGACATGCTGCGCGGCGTCGCACTCGAATCAACCACCCTGCAACATCAGGTCGAAGGCTGGCGCGAACGCCTGCTCGTCGAAGACAATGCGCTGACGCTGTTCGCCGACGAATACCCGCAGGGCGATCTGCAACGCCTGCGCTCGCTGATCTCAAGTGTGCGGCGCGACCGTGAGAACGCACGTCCGCCGAAGAAATATCGCGAACTGTTTCGTGCACTACGCGGCATCATCGACAACACTGGCGTGGATTCCGACGACGGATCGCCGCATACCGACACCGAGTGATAGCGTCCCTCCATACATAGATTACCTGACATCAACACGCCTCCGACTCCATCACAGACTATGCACAACGAACTCCTGATTGGCCTCGTCTCCATTAGCGACCGCGCCTCCAGCGGCGCCTATGAAGACAAGGGCCTGCCCGCCCTGCAGGAATGGTTTGGCGCCGCCCTCACCTCCCCCTGGAAAATGGTCACCCGCCTGATCCCCGACGAACAGGCGGTGATCGAGCAAACCCTCAAGGCACTGGTCGATGAAGAACATTGTCACCTGGTGCTAACCACCGGCGGCACCGGCCCGGCGCCGCGTGATGTCACCCCCGAGGCAACCCTCGCGGTGGCCGACAAGGTGATGCCCGGCTTTGGCGAACAAATGCGTCAGGTCAGTTTGAAATATGTGCCGACAGCGATCCTCTCGCGGCAGGTCGGCGTAGTGCGCAAGCAGGCGTTGATTCTGAACCTGCCCGGCCAGCCGAAGGCGATCAAGGAAACCCTCGACGGCGTGTTTGCCGCCGTGCCCTACTGCGTTGACCTGATTGGCGGCCCGTATATCGAAACCAACGAAAACGTCGTCAAGGCATTCCGGCCGAAATCGGCGATCAAGCCTGGTAAATCGTAGGGCGGTAGGAGTGAGGCGTAAAACCTGGCTTCTCTCATGACCATAGCCAAATTGAAACACCACGGGTATTCTCATAACTCATAACTCCTAACACCTCACACCTCACTCCCATGCTAGAAACCATCGAAATAGAAACCGCACCGAACCCGACTGCAACAGTGATCTGGATGCACGGCCTCGGTGCCGACGGCAATGACTTCGCACCCATGGTGCCCGAACTGCGCCTTGGCAGCGCGTCGGCCATCCGCTTTGTCTTTCCACACGCGCCGATGATCCCGGTGACAATCAACAACGGCTATGTGATGCGCGCCTGGTATGACATCAGCTATGGCGACCTTGAAGGCAAAAGCCGTCAGGCTGATGAGAAAGGCGTGCGCGCCTCGCAGGCGGAAATCGAAAAACTCATCGCGCGCGAAGTCGGCCGCGGCATCCGTGCAAACAAGATTGTGATTGCCGGCTTTTCGCAGGGTGGTGCGATCGCCCTGCACACCGGCCTGCGTCATGCCGCACCACTCGCGGGCATCATGGCGCTGTCGACCTATTTACCAGCGCCGCATACCCTGCCGGCAGAAGCGGCTGCCGCCAATCGCGACATTGCACTGTTCTACGCACACGGCAATGATGACCAGGTCATCCCGATAGCGATGGCGGAGAGCTCGCGCCAGACCCTGAACGCCGCCGGTTACCGCGTCGATTGGCATGGATATCCGATGCAGCACTCGGTGTGCCTCGAAGAGATCCGCGATATCAGCGCGTGGCTGCAAACGGTATTGCGCTAAAGCCCCGGGGAAACATCGCGCACGGGCGGTGACTCGCCCGCGCGCATTGCGCAGATCCCGTCGTTGTTAACAACGTTACGGGGCGTACCTACAACAGATCGGTTTCACCCTGCGTCGGCCGCCACACCAGCAGGCGTTTCTCCATGGCGCTGACCAGCGCATCGAGCACCAGCGCAAAGCCGGTCAGTACAAAGATGCCGGCAAACACGGTGTTGATATCGAAGGCGCCCTCGGCCTGCAAAATCAAATAACCGACGCCGCGCGCCGACCCCAGATATTCTCCGACCACCGCGCCGACAAACGCCATGCCTACTGCGGTATGCAGACTGGAAAACACCCACGACATGGCCGACGGCACATAGACGGTGCGCAACAACTGGCCGCCGCTTGCGCCGAGCATGCGCGCATTGTTCAGCACCACCGGGCTCACTTCACGCACACCCTGATACACATTAAAGAAGACGATGAAAAACACCAGCGTGATGCCAAGCGCAACCTTGGACAAAATACCAAGCCCGAACCAAACGGCAAAGATCGGCGCCAGAATCACGCGCGGCATCGCATTCATCGCCTTGATGTAAGGGTCAGCCAGCGCAGACGCCAGCGGCGAGAGCGCCAGCCAAAGACCAACGCCGAGACCCAGCGCAGTGCCGATACCAAAAGCCAGCAGGGTCTCGATCAAGGTCACCAGCAGATGTTCGTAAATCTTGCCACCGGCAAACCAATCCCAGATCCGCTCCAGCACCAGCAAGGGCTTACCGAAGAAAAATGCGGTGTTACGCGCGAACTCCTCAGACACCAACAACGGATTGGTCAGCAGATGCCAGACAAGGAACAACACACCCAGCAGCAGCGTGTGATACAGCGCCATGTGGCCGCGCGTCATGCGTGTCTCGCGCTTGCGGTCAGCGGCCATAAGACATTCCGTTTTTTTGCGCCGCGATCATCATGCCTGCCGGCTTTGCGCATAGCCTTTGAGGACTTCGTCCTTCATGGCATGCCAGATGTGGGTATGCAGTTCGACAAAGCGCGGCGTCAGGCGTATTTCGTTGACGTCACGCGGACGCGGCAGATCGATCATGAATTCACCGATCGGATGCGTGGCAGGTCCCGCCGACAGCACCACCACGCGATCCGACAAGGCGATCGCCTCCTCCAGATCGTGCGTGATGAACACCACCGACTTGCGGTCAACCGACCATAACTCCAACAGTTCGTTCTCCATCAACTGCCGCGTCTGGATATCAAGCGCGGAGAACGGTTCATCCATCAGCAGGATTTTCGGATCGAGGATCAGCATCTGCGCCAGCGCCACGCGCTTTTTCATGCCGCCCGAGAGCTGGTGCGGATAACGGTCGCCGTGCGCGGCAAGACCGACACGATGCAACCAGTCGCGGGCGCGTTGCGCACGCTCGACAGGATCAACGCTGCGATAGCGCAAACCGAGTTCGACATTGGCCTGTGCGGACAGCCAGGGCAGCAGGGCCTCGGCCTGAAACATATAGCCGGCATGCAGGTTGATGCCACTCAGCGGCGCGCCGAGCACCTGCACGTGGCCGGCCGACGGCTCGAGCAAACCAGCGGCGATGTTCAGCAAGGTTGATTTGCCGCAGCCGGTGGGGCCGACCACCGACACAAACTCACCGCCGGCGACCCTTAGCGTGGTATCACTCACCGCGGTATACGCCTGCGTTGCCGCGCCGCGCGCGGAGAACGTCACCGCGATATTTTCCAGCGCAAGCGCAATCTCGTTATTCATCGGCATGGGCGGCGGCCACCGTGGTCATTTGCAGAGGCGCTGGCGTGCCCGCCAACCGCGCACACATCCGGCGCGTAACCTTTTCCTAATAGCGGATTTTCTTCAGCGCTTGTTGTGCAAAGCTGTTGTCGTAGGTTTTGCTCAGATCAATCTTGGCCGCCTGCACCGACGGTTCAAATGAGTTCAAGACATTGAAGACGTTCTTCGCTCCCTCCGCGGTGAACAGACCGTCCTGCGAGAAACCCTCGGTGCTCTTCAGCAGAGCCACCTTGTAGAGCGTCGGATCGTCGCCGTAGTACTCGGGCGGCACGGTGGCCACCACCTCGTCGGCACGCGCCGTCTGCAGCCAGCGCACGGCCCGCACCATTGCATTGACCACCGCCTGCGCGGTGTTGGGGTTCTTCTTCAACCAGTCGGCCGGCGCATAAATACAACCGGCGTGATAAGCGCCGCCGTAAACTTCTTTCATGCCCTTGGCGGTACGCGTATCGACCACTGTGATTATGTCGCCCGAGGCTTCGAGCCGCGAGATCACCGGATCAAGATTCGACATCGCATCGAGTTCGCCCTTGCGCAGCGCCGCCACCGCACCGGCGGTGGCACCAACGCCGATGATAGACACCGCATCCGGCTTGAGACCGTCCTTGGCCAGCAGGCTGCTCACCATCATGTTGGTGCTCGAACCCGGCGCGGTGACGCCGATCTTCCAGCCCTTCAAATCCTTCGGCGACTTGTACTGGGCGGCGCGATTTTTATGCACGCCAAGCACGATGCCCGAATAGCGGCCCTGCAGGGCGATGCCGACGATCTTGATGCCCTTGGCCTGCATGTTAATGGTGTGTTCATACGCGCCGGACACAATATCCGCGCTGCCGCCAACCATCGCCTGCAGTGCGCGTGCGCCGCCAGGGAAATCAACGATCTCAACGTTCAAACCTTCGTCTTTGAAAAACCCGCGCCGCTCGGCGATCGTCAGCGGTAGATAATAGAAGAGGTTCTTGCCGCCGACGGCGATGGTGATTTTGGTCTTCTCCAGCGCCTGCGCCATGACGCCACCCGGCGCCAGCACCAATGCCGCCAGCACGACAAAAATTCCAATGTTGGGTTTGTTCATTTTTCGATCTCTCCCCTTGCCCTCTGCATATCAATTGTCTAACTAACCACACCGCCGGTTTCATGCGGGCGATGCTCACACGCAGGTATCACGGTGTCAAGCCGCGATCAGTCTGGTTGGTGCGGCGGCAATGTTAAAATTTTCCGCTCTCCCATTGGCACCGAATAATGAAACTGATTGCCACACCAGCCAGCCCCTTCTGCCGCAAAGTACGCATCGTGCTGGCGGAAAAACGCCTCGATTACGCATTCGTGATCGACAGCCCGGGTAACCCGGCCTCGCATGTCAGCGATTTCAACCCACTCGGGAAAATACCGGTGTTGGTGCTCGACGACGGTAGCACGCTGTTTGATTCACGCGTGATCGTCGATTATCTGGATGCCGCCAGCCCCGTCAGCCGGCTGATCCCTGACGATCCGCGTCAACGCCTGCGGGTCAAGCATTGGGAGGCCCTTGCCGACGGCTTGTTGGATGCCGCGGTGGAAATCGTTGTTCACCTGCGGCGCCCCGTGCCGCTGCAAAGCGCCGCCTGGCTGTTGCAGCAGCGCTGCACCATCGAACGCGCACTGCACGCCATGACGACGATGCTCGGCGGAGGCGACTATTGCCACGGCCACAGTCTCAGCCTCGCCGATATTGCAACGGGTTGTGCGCTTGGCTGCCTCGACTTCCGCATCAGTGATCTGGATTGGCGCAGCCATCATCCGTCGCTCGTCGCGCTGGCGGCACGGCTGGCGCAACGGCCGTCGTTTGTCGCCACCGTGCCGCGTCTGGTCGAAGGCGTCAGCATTGACTACGTCGCACCCGCGACGCGCTGAACCCTATTCGGCTTCGAGACCGGCGATCTTGGTCAGTTCGCCGAAACGGCGGATCGAGCCGGCGACAAAGGTCTTGAACGATGCCGGCGCACTGCCGACCGGCTCCAAGCCCAAACCGCCAAGCTGTTCGCGCACGCGTGCCACCTTGAGCGCGGCAACCACTTCCGCATGCAAGCGCGTAACGATGGACGGCGCGGTGGATGCCGGCGCAAACATTCCATACCACGCCGGATCGATTTCCATACCGCTGACAGCCGACTCGATCATGGTCGGCACCTCCGGCATGAAGGCTGCGCGCGTCGCATTGTTGTAGGCCAGCGCGCGCAGACGGCCCGCTTTGATATGCGCGATCACCGTCGGTGGGTTGGCAAACAACAGTTGCACTTCATTGGCCAGCAGCGCGGTCACCATCGGCCCACCGCCTTTGTACGGCACATGCGTGATGTTGGTGGAAACGCGCGCGTTAAACAGTGCGGCCGCCAGATGCAGCGCGTTACCGATACCGGGCGAACCGTAGGCCATGCGACTGTCGGGCCGCTTGGCCAGCGCAACCAATTCGCGCACGCTCGTCGCCGCGACCGCTGGATTGATGACCAGGATCAGCGCTTCCGAGGCGGCGATCGCGGTCACCGGCGTGAAATCGCGCAGCGCATCAAACGGCAGTGTGCGATGCGTCGACGGATTGACGGCAAAACTATTCGAGGTCACCAGCAGCGTATAACCATCTGGCGCGGCTCTGGCCACCATCTCCGCCCCGATAATGCCGTTGGCACCGGGCCGGTTGTCGACAATGAACGATTGTCCGGTCTGCACCGCGATCTGCTGACCGACGATACGTGCCACCGAATCAGGGGCGCCCGCAGTAAAGCCGACAATGACGCGCACCGGACGTACTGGATAGTCGGCGGCCTGCACGCCGACACCAGAAGCTGCAATCAAAAGCCAAGCGATGTAGCGTAAGCGGGTTGCAGTCATCTCTAACCCTTGACGGAGCGGGGCCGCCTACAACGCGGCGATGCGATCGTAAATGCGGCGCTCGAGTGTGAACCCGTCGATTCTGCGTGTGGCCCGCGTACGAAACGCCTGCTCGGACGGTATGCGGATTTCATCCACACCCGGTTGACGCGGCGTCGCCTTGACGCGTTCGATCAGACTGGCGAGTTCCTGCTGAAATTTTTCAACCGGCATCAACAGTGCAGGATTGAAGACGACAAAGAGGAAGCCGAAATCCTGCACCTGTCCGTAAGGCATGGCGGCGCCAGCAAGCAAACCCATCGCCTGTATGGTGAAGGACAAACCATAACCCTTATGCGCATGCGCACCGCCAAACGGCAGGATACCGCCCTGCAATGCGGCCTGCGGATCGCGCGTCGGCAGACCCTGCGCGTCGACGGCCACGCCTTCGGGCAACCATTCGCCCAGACGTCCGGAGAGGATCACATCGCCATGATTGGTCGCCGAGGTAGCCATATCGAACACCACCGGATCAGGGGTGCCGGGCAAGGCAAATGCAATCGGATTGGTGCCGAGCGCCGGCGCACGGCCGCCATGCGGCACCACCACCGGACGACTACACGCCAAATGAATACCGGCGAAACCGGCACGCGCGATTTTCTCCAGGTAATACGCATTACGACCACTCAACCAGCTGTTATGCAGGCCGACCAGCGCAAAGCCGCCTACGCGCGCTTTCTCAATAGCAATTTCGCTCGCGCGGTAAACCGAATACAACCCGGTGAAATTGCCGCCGTCGATCTGCGCCGAGACCGGTGTTTCGTGCACGATCACAGGCGCGCGACGCGGTTCGCGCATACGCGCATGTTCGGCCACGGTGAGGATGCGCGCCAGCCCCAATGCTGGATAACCGCACAACTCGGAATCCACCAAATGCGCGGCGATGATGCCAGCCTCATCAGCCGAAAAACCGATGCGTTGCAGCGCCGCGACGCCAAACACGAGCGCAGCCTGCGGTGCCAGTCGCACCGCCGCCGACTCGATCGGCAAATCAGTCGGCACGGATGTTCGCCTGACGAATCACCTTGCCGTAGCGTTCAAAATCGCGTTTCACGAAGGCGGAAAATTCAGGCACGCTGGTAGCGCCGACTTCAAAACCGGCCGCCGCCATGCGCTCCTGGATGTCGCGCATTTTCAAGACATCATTGATGTTGCGATTGATCTGCGCAATGAGGGCGGGCGGCGTGCCGATGGGCACATGCACGCCGTTCCAGCCAACCACATCCATATCCTTGAAGCCCGACTCAGCCAGCGTCGGTACGTCAGGCAGCGCGGTGAGGCGCTTGGCTGTACTGACCGCCAGCGCACGCAAACGTCCGCTCAACACGTGCGGCACGCTGCCCTGCGTGATGCCAAAACCCATTTGCGCCTGTCCGCCGACCAGATCGGTGAGCGCCGCAGCCACACCCTTGTACGGGATATTGACTACCTTGATGCCGGCGTCATACAAAAACATTTCCGTGACAATATGCGACGAGGTGCCGTTACCGGGATTGGCATAATTCATCTGCCCCGGCTTCGCCCGCGCCAGCTGCACGAACTCAGCCAGTGTTTTCGCCGGCACCGAGGGATGCACGACCACCACCCAGGGCAGGCTGCCCATCAGGGTAACCGGTGTGAAGTCGCGCTGAAAATCAAACGACAGCTTCGGATACAAATGCGCGAGCGTGACAAACGAGGCGGTCGAGAGCAGCCAGGTGTAACCATCAGCCGGCGCCTTCGCCACGGTTTCGCCGGCGATGATGCCACC
>CAMDSO010000004.1 GCA_945906935.1 Bordetella parapertussis | reverse complement strand
ACCGTTGATGCCTTCAAACGTACCTTGCTTGAAGCGCGTTCCATCGCCTGCACCATCGACGGCGCGAGTGGGATTTATTTCGCGGAGTTGATCAAGCACCTCGACATCGCCGACATGGTCAACGCCAAAGCCAGCCGCCAGCCCGGCGGTTTGTGCGCCGAACAACTGCTCGACGGCCGCGCCGATATTGCGATTCAACAGGTGCCGGAATTACTCGCCGCCGGCCCTGGCATCGAACTCGCGGCACTGCTACCAGCGGAACTGCAAAAGATGAGCGTGCTGTCGGCCGGCGTCTTCAAGGCCTCCGCGCAGGCCGCCGCTGGTCGCTGCTTCATTAATTTCCTCGCCACGCCGGCATCCTTGCAAACACTCAAAGCCGCCGGTTTCGATCCACTCTAATTGAACAACGTCAACGGCATTAAGCCAGCAGAGGTGCAGCGCAGGCGGTATATCAGCCGCTGCGTGCAATAACCGCACACCGGATCGCCCAAAGAGTCGAGACGCGTTCTTCCAAATCCGCAGACTGCAGCCGAGGTGCGTGGGTATCCAATAGGCGAAACCCTAAGTGCAGCATACATTCTCGTCGAGCGATCGGGCGCGAAGTAAAGAGCGCCGGCGACAGAGCGGCGGCCGTCTTAATGTGCGTATTGCATCAATGAGGGCTGTGATTTTTCTCGCTGCAGGAACCAAACTACGGCGCGACGATCTCTTGTAGTATGAATTCCAGTCAATCGCCTACTCAAAGGATGAACATCATGACAACACGGACACCGCGTGGTCTGCCTGTTCTGTGTATCGCCGCCCTGCTGCTTGCAGCCGCCGCCGCCGCGCAAGCACAACACTATCCGTCCAAGCCGGTGCGCATCATCATTCCGTTTCCGCCTGGCGGCAATACCGACATTTACGCGCGACCGGTGTCGGCGAAGATGGGCGAGATTTACGGCCATCAAATGGTGGTCGACAACCGTCCCGGCGCAGGCGGTTCGATTGGTATGCAAATCGCGGCGGCACAACCAGCCGACGGCTATACGCTGGTCTGGGGTAGTACCAGCACCCACGGTGTGGGCCCCAATGTCTATAAAAAGCTGCCCTATGATGCGGTAAAAGATTTTGAACCGGTGATTCTCACCGTGGTGGCGCAGAACATTCTTGTCGTGCACCCGTCGGTGCCGGCGAAAAACGTGCGTGAGCTCATCACCATTGCCCAAGCCAAACGCGGTGGGCTCAGTTTTGCCTCGAGCGGCAACGGCACCATCAGTCACCTCGCCGGCGAATTGTTCCGCAGCATGACGGGGGCCGACATCGTGCACGTGCCCTACAAGGGCAGTTCACCGGCACTGGTGGATTTATTGTCGGGACAAATCGATTTGATGTTCGACAGCCTCTCGTCATCGCTGCCGCAGGTGCGGGCAGGCAAGCTGCGCGCACTGGCGGTCACCGGTGGCAAGCGATTTGCCGGCATGAAAGACCTGCCGACCATCAACGAGTCGGGCCTCAAAGGCTTTGAAGTCACGACGTGGCTGGCAATGTGGGCGCCGGCGCGTACGCCGCCCGAGATCATCAACCGCCTGAACACCGACATCAACAAGATCCTGCAGCAAGCGGACATGCTGCGCCTGATGGCCGACAACGGCGCCGAAGCCGGTGGCGGCCCGCCGGAACGCCTCGGCAACTTCGTCAAATCCGAGATTGCCAAATGGGGCGCAGTGGTCAAGGCGGCGAATATCAAGATCGAATAAAACCATGCAGCGCCCTTACCGGGCATAAAGGCTGCGGTTTGCAGGGTGGCGCCCGACACTAAAAGGTACGCGGAGCAAGCCACCGTTTAACCACCGTGCTTGCCGACCTCCCAGCCATGCGCGGCCAAGTACTTCTCGCCCACTTCAATCGGCTCCGCCTCCAGTGGAGTGGCCATGGTGTCATTCCAACGGTTCATGAAGCCGAACATCGCGACGACCGCGGTGATCTCGACGATCTCGCCCTCGTTCCAGTGCTGTTTCATGCGCGCAAACAATGCATCGCTGACGTCGTTCGGTTGTGAAGCCGCCGCAATCGAGAAATCGAGCGCTACGCGCTCCTTCTCGCTGAACAACGGACTGCTGCGATAGTCCCAGACTGCTTCGAGTTTTTTCTCATCGATGCCCAGCCGGAGCGCCCCCCCGGCAGTATGGGCCATTCAATACTGGCAGCCGTGCGCCTTGCTCGCGACATGGGCGATCAGGCGTTTGAAACCGGTTGGCACTTCGCTTTGCGGGTCCCAGATCGCACCCGCCAGTTGCGCCAATGCCTTCACCAGCTTCGGTTTGCGCTGCATGATCAACGCACTGTTCGGCACAAACCCCAGCGATTTGACATAGACCTGCAGTGATTCCTGCAACTCAGGCGTGTGATCGGCCGGCAGCGGTGCAAGACGTGCGCAACCTTGTTTTGATGATTTCATTGATAACCCTTTCAGTGTGGACATTATTGTGTGTTCATTCTGCGGCAAGACTGTCACTCGCCACGTATCCCCGCCTCGCGTATCAAACGGCCCCACTTCGCCATTTCAAGGCGCATGGTGACGGCGAATTCTTCGGGCGTGCCGGCGATCACCTCACCACCGCCAGTGACAATACGTTCTTTCACCTCGACGCGGCGCATCCATTGCACCGCTTCCTGATTGAGTTTTGCGATGATGGCCGGCGGCGTTTTCGCCGGCGCGAGCAACCCGTTGTAGGCGGTCGCCTCATAACCCGGGAGGCCGGCCGCAGCGACCGTTGGCAGGTCCGGCGCCAGTGCAGACGGTTGCGCGCTGGTGACGGCGAGTGCGCGCACGCGCCCAGCGCGCAGATAAGGCATCACCGAACCGGCGCTCGGAAAACTCAGTTGCACTTCACCGGCGGCCAGACTGTTCAACGCCGAACCCGAGCCCCGGTAATTAATGCGGATGACATTAACCCCGGCCATCACGCGAAAAAGTTCTGCGGCGAGATGATTGCCTGAACCGGAAGAACTGGTGCTGTAGTTCAACTCGCCGGGGCGCTTACGCGCCAGCGCCATCAATTCGCCCACCGATTTCACCGGCAACGACGGATGCACCACGAGAAGATTGGGCGAATGCGTCGCCAGCATCACCGCTGCGAAATCGCGCACCGGACCCCAGCTCAGACCCTCACGCAAAAAAGGCGAGAGCCACAACACACTGGTATAGAACAACAACGTGTAACCATCCGGTGGCGCCTTGGCGGCGACCTCAACCGCGGCAATGGCGCGATTCTCGATAATCACCTGCTAGCCGAGACTGGCGCTCAGGCCCTGTGCGATCAAACGCGCCACGGCATCCGGGTAACCGCCCGCCTCGGTGGTCTGGATACGCACCACCTTGTTCGGGTAAGACGGTGCAACAGGCTGCGCAGCGACCACGCCGGCCGCCAGCAGCGCTGCGAGAGCCAGCCAGCGCAGCCGATACCGGCCTGACTTTGACCGGCCGCTCATCGTGGAAAAAACATCAGGAAAGCACAGCGTGTGCTTTCCACCACCGCTCTTATTGCGCAGTGGCGCCCATGAAATCGCGCTTGCCGATTTCTATGCCGTTGTGGCGCAGAACGTCGTAGGCGGTGGTGACATGGAAATAGAAGTTCGGCAGCGCGCGGTTTTGCAGCAAGTCGATGCCGATAAAATCGGTGTCTTTGCCCATCACCTTGATCGTCAGCTTCTTGGTGTCGCTGCCGTCGATCTGCGCGGCGCTCAAGCCCTTGAGGAAAGCCAGCGACGTTTCGACGCGTGCTATCAATTCGGCCAGGGTCTTTTCGTTCATCTCGATCGCTGGCGCATCCACACCGGCGAGCGCCGCGCCGCAGTTGCGTGCGTGGTCGGTGGCCTGCTGGATCTGGCGCGCAAAATTAAACATGTCCGGGAAGAGGCGATAGTTAACGAGCGTGCCTTCGTCGTATTTTTTCTCGGTGTAAACCGCATGCGCCTTCTTCATGCAATGCGCCAGCCCATCGAGGTGGCGGATGAAAATCGGCACGGAAATATTGAACATCGAAATAGCCATTGCAGCTTCTCCTTAAATGAACGCCCGCGGGCGCGACAATTATTTTTTCTTGCGGCTTCATACGCTGGCGGTGCAGCCGGCGCGACGCAGCGAATTTTAGCCCGATTGCATGACAGGTGCGACCGCGCAAACAGCGGCGCAGAAAAAGCAACCGCCACCCGAAACGCCAATTGCCATGGGTATCGGAAGAATTTGCTATTCTTGTGATGGCCAACTCACCCACGGAGCAGAAAATGAAACTGGAAACCATCGCCGTCCACGGCGGCTACAGCCCCGAACCGACCACCAAAGCGGTGGCGGTGCCGATTTACCAGACCACCTCCTATGCCTTCGACAACACGCAGCACGGTGCCGACCTCTTCGACCTGAAGGTGGCCGGGAATATCTATACGCGCATCATGAACCCGACGCAGGATGTCCTTGAGCAACGCGTCGCCGCCATGGAGGGCGGCATCGCCGGACTGGCGCTGGCTTCAGGCCAGGCCGCCATCACCTATTCGATCATGACCATCGCCGAGGCTGGCGACAACATCGTCTCGGCGTCGACACTCTACGGCGGCACCTACAACCTCTTCGCCCATACCCTGCCGCAATACGGCATTACGGTGCGTTTCGCCGATTACCGTGAGCCCGATACCTTTGAAAAACTGATCGATGAAAAAACCAAGGCGATTTTCTGCGAGTCCATCGGCAATCCGCTGGGCAACATCACCGACTTCGCAAAACTTGCCGACATCGCGCACCGCCACGGCGTGCCCTTGATCGTCGACAACACCGTGCCCTCACCTTATCTGTGCCGCCCGTTCGAGCACGGTGCCGACATCGTCGTCCACTCGCTGACCAAATATCTCGGCGGTCATGGCAATTCCATCGGCGGCATCATCGTCGATTCGGGCAAGTTTCCATGGGCCGAACACAAACAAAAATTCAAACGCCTCAACGAACCCGATGTGTCCTATCACGGCGTGGTCTACACCGAGGCATTGGGGCCGGCGGCCTACATCGCCCGCGCGCGCGTGGTGCCGCTGCGCAACATGGGCGCTGCCATCAGCCCCTTCAATGCCTTTCTGATTCTGCAAGGCATTGAGACCATCGCGCTGCGCCTTGATCGCATTTGTGAAAACGCCGTCAAGGTCGCGCAGTTTTTGAAAAAGCATCCGAAGGTCAAGTGGGTTAACTATGCCGGCCTGCCGGATCACAAAGATCACGCCCTCGTGCAACGCTACATGGGCGGACGCGCCTCGGGCATCCTGACCTTTGGCGTCAACGGTGGAAATAGCGGCGGCCGCGAAGCCGGCGCACGCTTTCAGGATGCGTTGAAACTGGTGGTGCGGCTAGTTAATATTGGCGATTGCAAGTCACTGGCCTGCCATCCGGCCTCAACCACCCACCGGCAACTGTCTGCGGACGAGCTCGCCAAATCCGGCGTGACCGAGGATATGGTGCGTTTGTCGATCGGTATCGAACATATCGACGACATCATCGCCGATCTCGAACAGGCCCTCGCCGCAGTCTGAACGGGCTGGCAATAAACCCGCGGGGCGCCGATTGTGGCCCCGCGGCGCAGGGCTAACAGTTTGCCTGCGCTCGAAACACGACACCCTACACCCTGCCACCTTTCGCCAACCAAGGCGACTTCACACGCGCTTCCAAGAAGAGTCCTCATGCCAGTAATCAAACGTCCGCATAACGCGACGCTGCACTACCGTGTCGATGACTATACCGATCCGTGGCGCCATGCCGGCACCATCGTCTTGCAACATGGCTATGCGCGCTCGTCGCAATTCTGGCAGGCGTGGCTACCCTATCTGTCGCGCTTCTATCGCATCGTCCGCCCGGAGCTGCGCGGGCACGCCGGTTCACCGGCGGATTTCGATACGGCGCGTGACAGCACAGTGGAGAATTACGTGGCAGATGTGGTGGCGATTCTCAACGCGCTAGAGCTAGATTCGGTGCATTACTGCGGCGAATCCTTTGGCGGCATCATCGGCATGGCGCTGGCCGCCGCACATCCCCCACGGCTGCGCACGCTGACGCTGGTAGCTTCGCCGGTTTATCAAAATCAAAAGAGCCAGGACGTCTACGCCGCAGGGTTTCCAAGCCGCGAAGAAGCGCTACGCACGCTGGGCACCCGCGCCTGGGCGGAGAAGATCTACGGTGCGCCGGATTTTTTCCCGACCGGCACGCCAGCCGGTTTGCGTGCCTGGTATGTCAACGAGATTGCGCGCACCGACGCCGAGGTGCTGTGTGGGCTGTATGGATTATTGCGCCACGCCAGTGCCCAGACCCTGCTGCCGCAGATCAAGGCGCCGGTGCTGGGTCTCTATCCGACCGCCGGCCTGCTGACGGGCAACGAACAGGAACGGCTGCTACGCGTAGGCATCCGCGATCTGCGCATGCTGCATCTGCCGTCGGCGACGCAGGCGATCCTCACACTTTATCCGGCCACCTGTGCCAATCATCTGCTGCACTTCGCCGCGCAACATGATGGCGTAACTTGTCGCGAACAATAATCCTCGGGACCGCATCTGCTCTTGAAAACAGTATTCAATCCGCTGGTGCCAGCGGCGGCCACTCCAGCAATTCCGCCAGCCGGTGTATGACCCACACGGCTTCGGCCGCTGTGAAATCCGATCCATCGACGAGCAAACCCAGACGACAGCGATCGAGCACTTCAGCGCGAGCAAAATCTTCCTTGAACACCAATGTATTGGCGCGCTCGACCAGCATGCCGGCCATGTCTTCGCATTGCTCATAGCGCGCGACAATCACTGCTTCGGCTACGCTCGGGCGGCTACGGCCGTGCGGAATGAACAGCGCCATAAATGACGGCGGGATTTCAATCTGATTGTCAAAGGGCTGGGGCATCATGTGCCGCACGAACGGCGGGGGCGTTTACTCGTTGGCGCTGCAGTAGCGCGCCGCCCCCATAAAAACACGCTAGGACAACTTGCCGGGACCGCGCCTGTTTTGATTATTAAAAGGCCGTTTACCCGACTTGCCACGCGGCTGTTGCTGGCCCTGACGTTTCGCCTGGTCCGGCTTGCGAAACTGTTGCTGTGGCTGCTGCTGACCGGGATTGGAGTTTGGCGAGAGGGCGCGATTGCCGGGGGCGGTTTGAATTTCGAGTTCAATGAGTTCATCCCACACCGCATCGCTGCGGTCACGCTCGGGGATAGCCATCAATTCCCGCATACGCCGGCGCGGATCGAACCGCGGCGGTTCGTTACGCGGTGCCTGTTGAACAGGCTGCCCCTCAGCGGGCTGCCCTTCAACGGGTTGCGCCTCAGCAGGCGGCAATTCAGCGGACGGCAATTCAGCAGGGTGTTCTTCGTTCATACGCTTAACACTTCCTCAAAATCGATGATTTGGCGGCCCAGGGTTGGACTATGTGGCTAAGGTCGCAGGGCTACAACAATCAGGCCCTGACTTCCGGGAAAGGGGTATACCCTTTGCCGCCCTTTGGTTACCGCAAGCCCCGATTGTAGACCAGCCGGGGCCTCAATAGACCGTCAATTTGGGCGGACACAGTCTACGCCACCCGAAGCAGACGGGCAAACCGGGAGCATCACTACAGCGGTTTTCAGGCTTTTGCATGCGATCGGGCTGCGTAAACCCATGCATACCCGCCCGCGGCACCCCACAAAACCACCGGCAAATCGCAGACTAATCGCGGTCAAATCGCGGCCGCATTAAGGCCCTGCGGTTGACACCCTGACCACGCAGCGTGGTATATCCATACAGGCACAGCGCTTGTTACAAGCGGGCGCGTTTTTCTGATTACACAATAAAAAAACCTCGAAGCCTCGACATCCCCTTCAATCCACGAGCGAACGTATCGCCCGCCGCACGACTCGATCAAGTTATCCATGGGAGCAAAGCAATGCGGACTGTTCTGACATTTACCACCTGCGCACTCGTGCTCGCCGCCGGCGCGGCCGCGGCACAGGAAAAATTCCCCTCGCGACCGCTGCGCATCGTGGTCGGCTTTGGTGCCGGCAGCGCCACCGATATCCTCTCCCGCGAAGTCGCCGTGAAAATGGCCGATCGCTGGAATCAGGGCGTGGTCGTCGACAACCGGCCCGGTGCCGGCGCGGTGATCGCCTCGGAGATGCTGGCGCGCGCCTCGGCCGACGGCCACACGCTGGCGATGGTCTCGCTCGGGCACGCCTTCAATCCGAGTTATCTGGCAAAGCTGCCGTACGACACGCTCAAGGATTTCGCCGGTGTTTCAACCGTGGCCGATATTCCAAACGTGCTGGTGGTGGCCCCTGCGTTAAAGATCAAAACCATGCGTGAACTGATTGAGCTCATCAAAACCAAGCCGGGACAAATGAATTTTTCTTCGGCCGGCATCGGCAGCGCCGCCCACATCAATGGCGAGCTGTTCAATCAGGCCGCCGGCGTCAAAGTCCAGCACGTGCCGTTCAAAAGCATGCCGGAGGCACTGACCAACACCATCGGCGGCAATATCCAGTTCGTCTTTGCCTCGGTCAGTGCGGCCGTCACCCTCGTCAAATCGGAAAAACTCATCGCGCTCGCGGTCAGCGCGAAAACACGCGTTGCCGCCTTGCCCGAGGTGGTGCCGATGGCGGAAGCGGGATTGCCGGGTTTTGATTTCACCGCATGGTACGGCCTGCTCGCTCCGGCCAAAACAACGGCTGCAGTCAAAAACGCACTCGCCGCCGAAATCGCACGCATCGTCACACTGCCCGACACCAAAGAACGTCTGCTCGCACTCGGCGCCACGCCGCGTCCGTCCACACCGGAACAATTCGACAACATCGTGCGCAACGACGTGGCGCGCTTTGCCGCGCTGGTCAAAGCAACGGGGATCAAGGCTGAATGAGCACGAAGGTAATCAGCGCGCCCCGTCGGTTCTTGACAGTGCATAAGGGCGTAGCGACTATCCGTTCAACCGCCGCGCAAACATTCGGCGCGGCATTCCAACAGAGGACTGCATGAACCGCCAAATCAAACTGGTGACGCCCGATGCGCCACCGCCCAAACCCGTCGCTGCACCGGATGTTCCGCGCCGCCAGCTGGATGCAAAAGGCATACGCCTCGGCGTCCTCGACAACAGCAAGGGCAATGCAGACTTGCTGCTGGCGATGATCGTTGAAGGTGTGCGCGCGGAGATTGCCGTGAAGTCGGTGGTGTCGCTGCGCAAACCGCACGTCACCTTTCCGGCGACGCAGGAGGTGCTGGACCAATTGTCGACGGAAGCCGACGTGGTCATCTGCGCGATGGCCGATTGAGGGGCCTGCACGTCGTGGAGTGTCCACGACATGACCCAGATGCATAAACGTGGCGTGCTCGCCGCGGTGATCTGCTCCGATCCTTTCCGCACACTCGGCTCGACGCAGGCGCGCGTGCTTGGTGTACCAACGCTGCCGTTGGTGATGATCGCGCATCCGCTCGGCGGTTTGTCGCTCGAACAAGTGCAGGGCCGCGCGCTCGTCGCCATTCCGCAGGTGATCAAACTTATCAAGGACCATCTGTCGTGAGCCATCTCAACGACCTGCTGAAGAACGACGGCGCCAGCATCGACGCCGAGGATGATTTCGAAGCAATCAACGCGCTCTATCTCGAGCGTGGCTGGACCGACGGTCTGCCGATCGTGCCACCAACCGAGGCGCGCGTTGAAAAAATGCTGGCCTATTGCGACCGGCCTTGGGATGAACCCATCGCGAAGATTCCACCGCGCTGGGGCGAGGCCACGCCGCTGCGTCTCGCCGCCAATGCGGTGATGGCCGGCTGCCGGCCCGAATATTTTCCGCTCTTCATGCTCGCCATCGAGGCGATGTGCGAGGAGCCCTTCAATCTCTATGGCATCCAGGCGACCACGCATATGTGCGCGCCGCTGGTGATCGTCAACGGCCCGGTAATCAAAGAACTCGGTATCAATGGCGGGCACAACGCCTTCGGCCCCGGCACGCAGAGCAATGCGACGATCGGCCGCGCCATTCGTCTCGCACTGGTCAACATTGGCGGCGCCATCCCAAAAACCGGGGATATGTCGACTTTCGGTTCGCCGGCCAAATACTGCTACTTCGTCGCCGAAAATGAAGATGAAAGCCCGTGGGAACCGCTGCACGTCGAGCGCGGCTTTCCGCGCGAAGCGAGCACCGTCACGGTGGTCGGTGCGGAGTGTCCGCACAACGTCAATGATCATGAAAGCCTTAACGCCGAGGGTATCCTCACCACCATTGCCGGCACCATGATGGATGCCGGATCGAACGATCCCTGCTACGAAGCGCAGCCGGTCGCCGTATTCGGGCCCGAACACGCGAAGACCGTGGCCCAGGACGGTCTGTCGAAGATGGATGTAAAAAAATTTCTGCAGGCGCACGGCCAGCTGCCGCTAGGAAAATTTTCCAAAGAAAACATCGAGCGCCGTTTGCGCGTCAAGATCGCCGACCGCTTTGCCACCGCGCCACTCGACGCCCTGGTGCCGATGATACAGCGCGCGCAGGATTTGATCGTCGTTGTCATCGGCGGCGCCGGCAAACACTCCGCCTATATACACACCTTTGGCGCCACGCAGGCGGTGACACGTGCCCTTAAAACACGCGACGGCGCGCTCGCAAAATCGGTACAGGATTTCAGGCAAGGCTGAAGTAAAATCGGCACCAAGCTGAATCATTAAGCATCTGCAGCAGGTTCCTTTCCCTGCGTGCGGGGGAAGGACGGGATGGAGGCGCACCAACGTGCCTCCACCCAGACCCTTCTACCCGGCGCACACAAGGGCAGGAAAAAAAACTTTCCGCAAAGCATCACATTATTGCGGATCAACGCAACGCCACCGGAGGCCATAGCATGAAGATCAAACGCATCGAACACGTGGGTATCGTCGTCAAGGATGTCGAGAAAAGCCGCGCATTGTGGGAAGGCTGTTTCGGCATCAAGCTCGAAGCCACCGAAATCAATCCGGAAAAGCCAGTGAAACTGGCGCTCTACCCGGTCGGTGATTCGATGGTGGAACTGATTGCCGGCACCACCCCCGACAGCCGCCACCAGAAAATGGTCGCCGAGGGCAAGGGCGGACTTAATCATATGTGCTTCGAAGTCGAGAACATCGACGAGGCGCTGGCCGAACTCAAAGCCAAGGGCATACCGCTGCTCGACCAGGTGCCGCGCTACGGTCATGCCGGCTGCCGCATCGCCTTCATCGATCCGTCGGCCACCGAGAACTGCCTGATCGAACTCGCCGAACTGCCCAAGGGCGGCGCCGCGCACTAGCCTCAACGCGGGCGGTGTGAACCGCCCTTTTTTTATTTTCAGCCGCAGGTTGCCATGCCACGTCCGTTAGACGACATCACCGTTATCGACCTTACCCACGCCCTTGCCGGGCCCTACTGCTCGACCATGCTCGCCGACTACGGCGCCAACGTGATCAAGCTCGAACCACCGGGTGCGGGCGACCTTGCACGCGCCTGGGGCTCGCCGGTGCCGGGGCCGGATTATGCGTACTTCGTGACCATCCACCGCAACAAACGTAGCATCGTCGTCGATCTGAAAAAGCCCGAGGGCAAGGCGCTCTTCTTCAAGCTGATTGAAAAAGCCGATGTCGTGCTGGAGAACTTCCGCGTCGGCGCCTTGAACCGCCTCGGCCTCGGTTACGAAGAAGCGAAGAAGCGCAACCCCGGCATCGTCTACTGTTCCGTCTCCGGTTTTGGTCAGGACGGCCCCTATCGCGATCGCGCCGCGCTCGACCTGATCCTGCAAGCCGAGTCAGGCATGATCAGCTGCACCGGCGAAGCCGGCGGCCGCGGCGTGCGCTGCGGCGTGTCGATCGCCGACCTCGCCGCCGGCATGAATGCCGCTTATGGCGTGATGCTGGCCATCCGCATGCGTGAGAAAACCGGCGAGGGCCAGCACGTTGATGTGTCGATGATGGAAGGCCAGCTGGCGCTGCTGTGCACCACCATCGGCAACTACTATGCGAACGGCGAAATGCCCAAACCCCAGGGCAACGCTTACCCGGTCGTCGTGCCCTATCAAACCTTTCAAACCAAAACACGCGATCTCGCGCTGGCTATTGCCGGACAGAAACTATGGAAGATTTTCTGCCCGGTGATCGGCGCCCCCGAACTCACCGACGATCCGCTCTACGCGACGGGCCCGCTGCGCATGAAAAACCGCGAATCGCTGGTACCCAAGCTGCAGGCTATCTTCATCACCAAATCCTACGATGAGTGGGAAAAGTTGCTGCTCGATAACAACGTGCCGGTCGGTGCGATCAATAACATCGAACAGGTGATGCAGCATCCGCAGGTCAAGGCGCGCGGCGTCATGATCGAAACGGATCATCCGAACGCCGGCAAGGTCAAACAGGTGCGCTCACCGCTGCGTCTGCCGGCAATGCCGCCAATGCCGGATACACCGGCGCCGCTGCACGGTCAGCACAGCTCGGAAATCCTGCGTGAGGTTTTGCAGATGAATGACGCAGAGATCGCCGCGCTGAAACAATCCGGCACGATCGGCGGCGACTAAAAAGGATCGAGTGCAACATTCCCCGTCCTCCGGCAAAGGGGGATGGGGTTTGGGTGCGAAAAAGATTTCCTGCCAACGCAGCCCCGCGCCACACTCACCCGGCGCTCGCCCGACGAACGGGTATTTTTACAATCGCCTCTGCTTGCTTCTAACCGCGCGTCAATCCAGCCGCGCGCCGGTGGCCTTCACCACGCGCGCCCATTTCTCGAGCTCGGCACGCATCATCTTCTCAAACGCCTCCGGTGTGCCGGCCACCACTTCAGCCCCATCGTCCTGCAGTTTCTGCCGCACCTCGGGCGTTTTCAGAATGGTGACGATTTCACGATTGAGCCGGTCGACGATGGGCCTGGGCGTGCCGGCGGGTGCCAACACGCCGTACCACGTCGCAACGTCGTAACCAGGCACGCCGGTCTCCGCAATAGTGGGGATATCGGGCAGCGACGACACCCGCCGCAAGGAAGTCACTGCCAAAGCACGCACGCGCCCGGCACGCAACACCGACTGGATCGGCAGCATGCCGGCGAACATCGCCTGGATCTGCCCGCCAAGCAGATCAATCACCGCCGGCCCCATGCCCTTGTACGGAATATGCTGCGCCGGTAGCCCCGTCATGTATTTGAATAACTCCAGCGACATATGGGCACCACTGCCGTTGCCGGCCGAACCGAAATTGAGTTTGTTCGGATTGGCCTTGCCGTAGGCGATCATCTCTCTGGCCGAATTAATCGGCAGCTGTGGATTAACCACCAGCACCAGCGCTGCCATCGTCACCTGCGTGACCGGCGCGTAATCGTCGACGGCACGATAACCGGCTTTCGGATTGAGGCTCGGATTCGTCGTGTGCGATGAATAAGCCATCAGCAAGGTGTAGCCATCGGCCGGCGCCTTCGCAGTGATCTCGGCGGCGACCACACCACCGGCACCACCGCGATTATCAATAACGATGCTGCCCTTCAACGCATCGGCCAGACGCGGCGCAATGATGCGCGAGAGAAAATCCGTCGAGCCGCCGGGCGGCGCCGGCGTAATCAAACGGATCGGCCGGTTTGGATAATCACCGGTTGCGGATTTTTCAGCCGCCAGCACCGCCTGTCCCGCTTGCCCGGCCAACAGCAATACTGCGCATAAAACTACCGCTACAACTCCAGAATTTTGATTCATAGGTACTCGCATAAGAATGAACGTATCAACGCACCGCGACGGCCCGCACTACCAGCATCATATCTTTTTTCAGAATGTGTTTTGCCACCTTGCCAGTTGGCGTGCGCGGCAGCTCATCGGCAAACACCACGTAACGCGGCACCTTGAAAACCGCCAGCCGCTCGCCGCACCACGCGGCGATGTCCTGCGCACTGACGTCCTGCTGCGGCTTGCGTACCACCACCGCCAGCGCCTCTTCACCGCTGATATCGTCGCTCACCGCAATCACAGCCACCGCCGACACCGCGGGATGCGTGCCGATCACGCGGTCGAGTTCAGCGCCGGAGATATTTTCACCGCGCCGACGGATGATATCTTTCTTGCGCGCGATGAAGCTGTACCAGCCATCTTCGTTGCGGCAGACCAGGTCACCGGTATAAAACCAGCCATCACGAATCGCCGCCGCCGTCTGCTCGGCGTCTTTGTAATAGCCCTGCAGCATCGTCGGCATGCGCACCAGCATTTCGCCAGTGACGCCATCGGCCACATCGCGCCCTTCATCATCGACGATACGCACCTGCGCCCACAGCATTTTGTTGCCGGGATAAATGCCCGGCGCACCCATGCTACCGCGCGTTTGCTGCGCCTCGACCGGCACACCAAAAGTCCCTGGCACTTCGGTCATGCCGAAACCTTCGACCAGTTTCTTGATCCCGAACTCTTGTGTGCAGGTATCAACGATTTCATCGGTGAGGCCGCCGCAGACGATGATTTCGAGGCAATGCTGGTCGTCGTATTCGCTGCGCGGCCGCCGTGTCAGGATGGTCATGCCGGCCAACATCACATTGGCGCGCGTCACCTGCGTGTCAGCGGCCAGTTTCCAGAATTGCGAAGCAGAAAAACGCGGCGCGATCACTATGCAACCACCCACCACAAACGTGCCCGCCACCGAATAAAACAGCGCGTTGATATGAAACATCGGCAACACGATCAGCGCGCGGTTACGCGCTTGCAGATAAGAGCGCTCGATCTCGCGCTCGCCCGATAAACAGAAACTGCGCTGGCTGTGCATCACACCCTTCGGAAAGCCGGTGGTGCCCGAGGTATAAATAATGACCACCGTATCGTCGGCCTGCGCCGCTGAAGCGGGGACCACCGCATTCGATGCCGTCACCAGCGCGTCAAGCGAGGTCACCGAGGCATCCTCGCCAAGCACACCCATGAACCACGGCGCTGGCGTCATCTCCGCGGTTGCGGCACGCGCCACATCAAGGGTCGCATCGGAGCAGGCCACCGCCGACACCCCGGCGTGATGCAACACATAACGCGCTTCTTCGACGCCGTAATCAGGATTAACCGGTACCATGATGGCGCCAAGACGTGCGAGCGCAAACAACATCCGCACATGGGCATCGCTGTTGCCCGCCATAACGGCAACGCGGTCGCCGTGACGGATGCCACGCGCGGCGAGCATGCCAGCGGTTTTACCAACGGCGTCGACGAACTCCGACCACGTCCAGGTCTTGTCATTGAACAGGATGCAGGGCCGCGTCGCAGCCGGTTGCAGACGTGACTGTAAAAGACCGCTCAGCGTGTAATCGTGCTCGGGAAATCCCGCCAGCACCGCAGCGGGTTTAATAAAATCAGCAATCGTGCGTTTGGACGCCATCAATAAAGAAGGCGGCGTTGCCGCCGCCTGTCCCTGCATAAACCACAAATGATACCCGCTCTGCGGCGGTTCTAAAAACCGCTCAGGGTGCAATCACTGAACGCACATACCACGGGAAGCTGTCCCAGCTGACCAAGCGTTCACTGCCATCAAACAATGCGGCGATTTTTCCGCCACCCGCCTTGTAGGAAAATTTCTTCACACGATCCAGCGGATTGGTCGTCACGTTACGCATGATGTCGATCCCCTGATCCACCTTGAAGGTCAGGTATTTCGACGGATCGTTGGCATAGAAAAACTTGACCTCGGGGGTTCCCTTGACCAAGGGGCCGCGCTCGTATTCGATCTGCACTTCGATGCGCTCACCGCTGGCGGCGGCAAACTCCCAGATCTCGGCTCCCATCATCGCGGCACCCGCAGCAGACGAAGTGCGCGACATTTTCGCCGTCGTTGCATGCTGGTAAACACCGAAGTCACCGGGCGCATCGGCGGCCTGATCAACCAGACCATGAATGATGATCTGGCCGGCGACATCAGTGCCGGTCCTCTTCACCGGAATAGCAAGATAGACCAAACGCCCGGTCGGCCGCACAGCAGGTTTTCCATCACGGCCAATGATGCCCATACGGTCGATGAAGATCATGCGCAGATTGCAATCCTTGGCCGGTCCCGCCGTGGCGATCACCACTTCCCAGCCTGCCGGCAGCATCTTCGAGAGCGCCGCATCATTCACGCGAAAATCAAGCTGCAGACGATGTTCGGCCGCCTGTTCCAGTACGGTTTGCGCAAGCGCAGCCGCCGATATCAGGCCACAGAAAACTGCCGCCAACGCACTAATCCAGAGTTTTCTAAAAACCATTTTTATCTCCCTTTAATCTTGATATTCAGCGTGTAATACATGCCGGCTCAATTGCCCTTTTCTCCGGCCACCACATAAGCCCACAGGGCCTGAATATCCTCGGGCTTTAGGACGTCGCTCCACGGCGGCATATTGCGCACACCGTTGGTCACCGCGTCGACAAACCGCGCCGGCTCGTCACGCGGGAAGGTCGCCAGATCAATTGCCCACGGCGGATTTTTCATCCGCTCACCATGGCAGGTCACGCAATTGACAGCATAGACTTCGCCGCCTCGTTTGATTTGCGCCGCAGGAAACGATTGGGCGGCAGCCTCCTGTATGAGGAGGCCTGCCAACGGTAGGAGCAAGACACCCCACGCAACTGTTTTTTTCATACGCGCTCTTACTCCGGCATCAAGGCAAAGGTATAAACCGCGCCGCCGGCAGGCACGACGGTACCGGCCGAGCGCGTCGGATTGCTGCCGCCGCGTCCGCTCAACACCGTCACGTATTGCACGCCTTTGTGCGTGTATGTAATAGGCGGCGAATTGACGCTGGAGCCGGTCTTGAACTGCCACAGCTGTTTGCCGCTGTCCTGATCAAGCGCGATGAATTCGCCAGTAAGTTTGCCGGTGAACAACAGGCCGCCGTCGGTGGCCAGCGTGCCGGCCGAAACAGCGAACTCGTCGAGCGGAATCTTCCACGCAGTTTTGCCGGTGATCGGATTGATCGCGATGTGATAACCGGGCGCGAGATTGGGCGGATTCTTGTAGCCGCCCGCGATACCGGTGTAACCGCTACCAACCACAAGCTTGACGTCGACAAACTTCATCACGCGTATGGCCTCCCATGAATTGAGAAACAGCAGCCCGGTCTTCGGGTTGTAGGCGGAAAGCGTGGCGTTGGTGGCACGCGCCGGCGACAGGTCGATAGTCTCGCCTTTAAGGGCGAGATCAAGCAAATCGGTCAGCACCGGACGGCCGGTCTTAAGGTCGATATATTTCGCCCAGTTTTGCGCCATGAACGGCGTCGCCGAGATCAGCTGACCGTTAGTGCGGTCAAGCACATAGAGAAAACCATTCTTGTTGACGTTAAATAGCACCTTGCGCGGATTACCGTCGATCTGCACGTCGGCAAGGATGCTCTCCGCGGTACCGTCAAAGTCGAAGGTATCGTTTGGCACATACTGGTAATACCAGACCAATTCACCGGTCTTCGGCCGGATCGCCAGTATCGATGAGGCGTAGAGGCTGTCCAGATTAGCGCGATATTTCGGGTTGTACGGTTCCGGATTGCCGGTGCCGATGTAAAAGAGATCGAGCTGCGGATCATACGAACCCGGCTGCCAGGTCGCCGCACCGCCGTATTTCCACGCATCGGGCATGTCCTTGTTCGGCCAGGTCTCGGAACCTTTCTGGCCGGGTTCCGGCACGGTCCAGGTGCGCCACAGGCGCATACCGGTTTCCGGGTCATAGCCGTCGACAAAACCACGTGCGGTGCGGTCGCCACCAGCCATGCCGGAGATCAGCACGCCGTTGACGATGGCCGGCGCGACGATGCCGGCGTAACTTTCCTTCCACTCGCCGAATTTCGTTTTCCAGAGTTCCTTGCCAGTCTTCATGTCGAGCGCGAGCACATGACCGTCAATAGTCTGGCGGAACAGTTTGCCGTTGTAGATGGTGGCCGCACCGCGCATATAAGCACCACCGGTGGTCATGCGCAGGGCGCCACGATCGTAGCTAACGGGCGTGCGCCAAATCTGACGACCGGTACCGACGTCGATGGCGAAGGTCCAGTTGCCATTCACCACATACATCACGCCGTTATAGATGGTGGGCTGCGACAACTCGCCCATCTCGTTAGAGAGACTGAAAGTCCAGACCGGTACCAGACGCTTGATGTTCGACTTATTGATCTGCTTGAGCGGACTGAACATCTTCATGTCGTAACCGGTGCCAAGCAAGGTTACGTTTTCCGTGTTCTTGCCCTCATTGAGCAATTCATCCGCCGTCTGCGCCTGCACCACCGCGCAGCAACCCATCAACAATAATGCGAGTATTTTTTTCATGTCTCTCCCCTCGTAAACAATCTGATTATTCAGGCAACAACGCGAACGTCCACACCGCACCGCCAGCCGGCACAGTCGGCGCCGCCTTGCGGCCGCGTGAATCGCCGGCCAGCCCCGACAACACAGTGATGTACTGACGGCCCTTGTGGGTATAGGTAACCGGCGGCGCATTGACACCAGATCCAGTTTGGAATTTCCATAACAACTTGCCGGTCGCTTCGTCGAGTGCTTCAAACTCGCCGGTCATACGACCGGTGAATACCAATCCGCCCTCGGTCGACAACATCCCGGCCTGCGAAACATAGTCGGTGAGCTTGTTCTGCCACTTGACCTTGCCGGTCAGCGGATCGAGCGCCACCTGAAAGCCCTCGGCATCATCACCAGGCGCACGCGGAGAAGGACGGCTCACGGCACCGGTATAACGCGTGCCGGCCTTGTATTCGGTGGGCACCAATTTGAAGAATTGCGGGAAGTTGATGGTATTCATATAGACAATGCCGCTCTTCGGATTGAACGACATCTGCGCCCAATTCTTCACACCAAAGGCCGGCCACAACTCAACTTCTTCGCCAGCGATCAAACGCGCCCGCACATCGGTCTCCACCGGACGCCCGGTCTTCAGGTCGACATGCGTCGCCCAGTTGACCTTGCCGAACGGAAAGGCGCGCAGCAGTTTGCCATTGGCGCGGTCTATGACGTAGAAGAAGCCGTTGCGGTCGGCGTGCAGGATCACCTTGCGCAAGGCGCCGTCGATGTTGATATCGGCGATCACGTTTTCGTTCACGCCGTCGTAGTCGAATGAATCGTCAGGCGTGAACTGATAGTGCCAGACAATTTCACCGGTCTTCGGGCGGATGGCGACAACACTCGCTGAATAGAGACTGTCCTTGCCGCGATAACGCGTATTCCACGGCGCTGCGTTGCCGGTACCCCAGTAAGTCAAATCCAGTTCCGGGTCGTAGGAACCAGTAATCCAGGTCGAACCGCCGCCACGTTTATAGGCATCGACTTCAGTCGGCCAGGTTTCGGAACCCGGCTCGCCCGGCCCCGGGATGGTGTAACGCCGCCACAACGCTTTGCCGGTTTCGAGATCCCAGCCGTCGAGAAAACCGCGCACACCGAACTCGGCGCCCGACATGCCAGTGATCAACACGCCGTTGGCAACCAGTGGCGCGGCGATCGAGGAGTAGCCTTCTTTCCACTCGGCAAATTTGTTTTTCCATAACTGCTTGCCGGTTTTCATGTCGAGGGCCAGCACATGCGCGTCGAGCGTCACGCGATAGAGCTTGCCGTTAAAGATCGCCGGTCCCTTGTTAGAGACGCCGCAGCACACCACACGCGGCGTGCCCGGATCGTAATCAACCGGCGTGCGCCAGATCTGCTTGCCGGTGGCGACATCGATGGCGAAGGTCCATTTGACGTTGGTCACATACATAACGCCGTTATAAATCATCGGCTGCGCCTGCTCGCCCAGATCATTGGCCATGCTCATGCTCCACACCGGAACCAATCGCTTCACGTTGGACGTGTTGATCTGCTTGAGCGGGCTGTAACGCTTCATGTCATAGCCCATGCCGTAGGTCGTGATGTTCTCGGTGTTTTTACCGTCGGTCAGCAAATCCTGCGCGGTTTGCGCGTGGGCGAGCGTAAAACAACCGCACAAGAGTGCGGCGATCAGGTGTTTCATGACTTTCCTCCCCGGAAAAATAAAATGTTCGGAAACCAGAGCTTTGTCGCGGTCTACCGATCCAACCCCCTCTCCCCGCTATCGCGGGGCGAGGGGGTGTTTAGCGCTGCCTTCTTTGGGCAGCTTTCTAATCTTCTTTCAGTGCAAAGACCCACACCGAGCCGCCTGCGGGCACGCTGTTATTGACGAAACGTCCGGCATTACTACCGCCACGACCTGACAGCACTGCGACATATTGCTTGCCCTTGTGCGTAAAGGTGATTGGCGGGGCATTGACGCTGGAGCCCGTCTTGAACTGCCAGATCTTCTTGCCAGTATCCTGATCGAGCGCGATGACTTCTCCGGTCAGCTCACCGGTGAACAAGAGACCGCCGGCGGTGGCCAGCATGCCAGCCGAACTCGGCATTTCCATCATCGGCGTTTTCCAGACCACCTTGCCGGTCAACGGATCGATCGCCTCGTGATAACCGGCCGGCTCGCCTTTGGGTACCGCCATCGACGACTGCATCGCCGTATAGTTCCCGCCCAGCACGAACTTCGCCTCAGTAAACTTGAAGGTGCGCGGAAAGTTCCAGGTGTTGGCATAGACCAGGTTGTTGTTCGGGTTAAACGCAATCAGCGTGGCATTGGTGCCGCGCGACGGCGTCAGCAACACCGTCTCACCCTTCATCGCGCGCTGCAGCAGGTCGGTCGGCACCGGCCGGCCGGTTTTCAGATCGATGTGCGTCGCCCAGTTGACGTTAACGAACGCATTCGCGGCGATCAGCTTGCCGTTGGTGCGGTCGATTACATACATAAAGCCGTTCTTGTGCGCGTTGATCAGCACCTTACGCTTTTGGCCGTCGACCATTAGGTCGGCGATCACGCACTCGGCGGTCGAATCAAAGTCGTAGGTATCGTTCGGTACATATTGATAAAACCAGGCGATTTCGCCGGTCTTCGGCCGGATCGCCAGCACGCTCGCCGTGTAGAGGCTGTCGGCACCATCCCGATAGATCGGGTTATAGGGCTCCGCATTGCCAGTGCCGATGTAGACGAGATCAAGCTCGGGGTCGTAGGACGCCGACTGCCAGGTCGAACCGCCGCCGTATTTCCAGGCGTCGGGCTTCGACTGATTGGGCCAGGTCTCCGAACCCGGCTCGCCCGGCGCAGGGATGGTCCAGGTGCGCCACAGCCGTTTGCCGGTCTCCGGGTCATAACCTTCGACAAAACCGCGTGTGGTGCTCTCGCCACCGCCGGTGCCGTTGATCAGCACGCCGTTGGCGATCATCGGCGCAATCACGCCCTTATAGCCTTCCTTGAATTCAGCGTATTTCTGCTTCCACACTTCTTTGCCGGTTTTCATGTCGAGCGCCAGCACATGCGCGTCGAGCGACTGGCGGAAGAGCTTGCCGTTGTAGATGGTCGCCGCACCACGCATCAGCGCACCGCCACCGGCCACGCGCAGGGCGCCGCGGTCGTAACTCACCGGCTGGCGCCAGATCTGGCGGCCGGTGTCGATGTCGATGGCAAAGGTCCAGTTGCCGTTCACCACATACATCACGCCGTTGTAAACGGTCGGCTGCGACAAATCGCCCATGTCGTTGGAGGTGCTGAAGGTCCACGCCGGCACCAGCTTTTTCACGTTCGTTTTATTGATCTGCTTCAAGGGGCTGTACATCTTCAGGTCGTAGCCCATGCCGAAGGTCGTCACGTTATCCGTGTTGCCCTTATTGTTCAGCAAATCGTCGGCGCTTTGCGCGAACGCCACGCCACACGCAGCGCATAGCAGTGCCGCCAGTATTGATTTCACGGTTCTCCCCCTGTTTTTTTAACCGGCCCGTTGCAGGCCAGCCTGTATTACTTTTAGCTCCCTACTCTACTCCATACGCGCCTGCTTGTGTTTCAGCAAAACACGTCTGCGGTAAAATTTAGCGCAGACGCACCATCAGGCGCGCATCTCAACTCCGCAAAGGACATCGTCATGCACCGACTTACCCACTACACGCTGGCACTACTTACCGCGGCAACGCTATTGGCCGCAACCACGGCACAGGCACAGACCTACCCCAACAAAGTGGTGCGCTACATCATCACTGACGCTGCCGGCGCGGGCACCGATGTGCTCGGCCGCATCATCGCCGAAGGCCTTACCAACCTCTACGGCCAGCAGGTGATCGTTGAAAACAAACCGGGTGCGGGCGGCAACCTGGGGGCCGACATCGCCGCGCATGCGCCGGCCGATGGCTACACCATGCTGCAGATTGCCACCACGCATGCGGTCAATGCCACGCTCTACAAATCGCTGGGCTACGATCTGGTACGCGACTTCATACCGATCGCGCAAATCGCCTCCGGGCCGTCAATCATGGTGGTACCGGCCAGTTCACCGGCGAAAACCGTGGGCGAATTCGTGAAATACGCCAAATCAAAACCGGGCGAACTCACCTACGCCTCAGCCGGTTCGGGCACCTGCAGCTTTCTCGCCGGCGAACTGTTTCGCCGTCAGATGGGCCTCGCCATGACGCATGTCCCCTACAAGGGCGGGCCGCCCGCAGTCACCGCGGTGATGTCCGGTGAAGTCTCAGCCTACTTCGCGCCGCTGTCGGCCGTCATGCAGCAGATCGGTCAGGGTCGTCTGCGCTCGCTCGGCGTGACCACGCCGCAGCGTTTGTCCTTCCTGCCGGATCAACCGACTCTCAATGAAGCCGGCGTCAACGGTTATCAGTTTTCATGCTGGTACGGTTTGATGGTGCCGGCGAAAACGCCGCCTGCGGTGGTTGAAACCATCCACGCTTCGCTCTTGAAAGTCCTGGCCACACCGGCGGTGCAGAAAAAACTCACCGACCTGGGTTACATCTCGGTCGGCGACAAACCCGAAGTCTTCGGCGCGCACATTAAGGCGCAAATTGAAGCGATTCGGCCGATTGCACGGGATTTGCCGCAGCCGCAATAGCGAATATCCGGGTGCAGCTTAGGGGGCCGATCGCACGCTCAGATAGTGACGTCGCATTACAACGCGCCAGCGCGCCCCCACCCTGACCCTCCCCCGCTGCGCAGGGGAGGGAACAAACCCTCGGCAATGACCTAGCCGACAGCACACAAGCGCCAGCACACGTAGGGCGGATTAGGCGCACAGCGCCGTAATCCGCCGCATGAATACCACATACGGCACAATGCGCTTCCCTTATTGCGCCCACACAACCCATCGATCGAACATCTATGTCCGCCACCCACAACGACCTCCCCTTCGAGGGCCTCAAAGTTCTCGACCTCTCACAGGGCATTGCCGGCCCCTATTGCGGCATGCATCTCGCGCGTAACGGCGCCGATGTGATCAAGGTCGAGCCGCCAGGTGCGGGCTGCTGGAGCCGCCTGCTCGGCAAACACACCGGCGACCAGACCGCGCATTCGGTCATCGTCAATCGTGCGAAGCGTTCGCTGGCGGTCGATCTGAAGACCGCTGAGGGTATGGCCATCGTGCAGAAACTCGCCGCCGGGTGCGATGTGTTGGTACAGAACTACCGTGTCGGCAAGATCGACAAATTCAAGCTTGATTACGCGAGTGTGCAGAAAACCAATCCGAACATCATCTACCTCAGCATCACCGGCTTCGGCGCCATCGGCCCGCTCGCCGATCAACCCGCCACCGACTCGGTGATGCAGGCGTTCACCGGGCTGATGTCGATCAACCGCGACGTTAACGGCGCCCCGCAGCGCATCGAAATGCTGGCGATCGATTTCTCGACCGGCCTCTATGCCTTTCAGGCGGTGGCCGCCGCACTCTATCGCAAGGCGATGAAAGGCCGCGGTGCACACATCGAAACCAGCCTGCTTGAATGCGCGCTCGCGCTGCAGGAAGGTGCGATGATGGAACAGCATCTGCAGGGGGGCGTCGCCGAACCGATCGGCATGCCGGTGGGTATGTTCAAAACCAAAGACGGCTATATGAGTGTCAATGCGCGGCGCGACGAACATTTCAAACGGCTCTCGAAACTGCTCGGCAAAGAAGAATGGATCACCGATCCGCGTTACGCCGACGCGCGCGGCCGCGTCAACAATCGCCATCAACTGATGGCCGAACTGCGGCCCTTCTTCGAGCAGAAAACGTCGCATGAATGGGTGGACCTGCTCACCGGTATCGACATCCTCAAAGCCAAGGTCAACACCTACGAAGATCTCTTCACTGATCCTCAGGTGCGGGCGATGAACGCCGTGCGCTGGGTAGAGAACGACACGCTGGGTCGCGTGCCGATGAGCAACATCTGCGGCCAACAAGCAGCGGCGAGCGGCAAGCCCCTCACCCACGCCCCGCATGTCGGCGAACACACACGCGCCATTTTGGGTGAACTGGGTTACGCCAGTACCGAGATTGAAAAGCTGGGCGCTGCAGGTGTCGTCGGGTGTTACGGCGTCTGATACCAGACGCCGCACACCCAAGGAAGATATTCTCGTATGGGCTCATCCAGTGAGCCAGCCCTGGACTATGCTCTGATTGCAAGAACACGGATTTAGCCAGGCTTCTCAGGTTTGTAGTGATCAAATTTCGTCGGGTAGAGGTCTTGCCGCCCAAGCGCTCAACCAGTGCAGCAAGCCGCGCGCGCAATACACCCAACGACAGGTTCAGGTTTTTCACCCTCTCCCCTCGTGGGAAAGGGCAGGGGTGAGGGGGAGGCGGCGTAACGTTTTGCAGTAACATTGGACTCCTGCGTGGGCCCAACCTTGCTGCGATGCGCAGGGCACTGATAACAGTATCTACTTGAGTCAATAGTTCCAAAGCAAACACACAAAGTCGAAAGAGCCCAGACATGCACGACATCATCTGCCCACACTGCAGCAAAGCATTCAAGGTTGACGAAGCCGGCTACGCGGACATCCTCAAGCAGGTTCGCGACGGTGAATTCGAGCAGCAATTACACGACCGCCTTGAACTGGCCGAACGCGACAAGAAAAACGCTCTCGCGCTGGCTGAAGCCCAGGCCGCCAGCGCCTTGCAAAAGGCTGCAACCGACAAAGACACCGAGATTCAATCTCTCAAGGCCAAAATCGATGCCGGCGAAGTCGCGCGCAAGCTCGCCGTCACCGAGGCCCTCAGCGCCGTGGAAAAAGAGCGTGATGCGCTCGCCAATGAACTGGCACAAGCAAAACGCGACACTGAAACCGCGGCCACGCTCGCTGATGCAAAACGCCTGAACGAACTGCAAAGCGCCACCGCCACCAAGGAAGCAGAAATCCAGAAGCTGAAGGCGCAGCTCGACGCTATCGCGGTGGCGCAAAAGCTCGCCATCAACGAGGCCGTCGGTGTGGTCGAGAAAGAACGTGACGAATACAAAAGCGGCCTGCAGCGCGCAGCGCTCGAAAAAGAACTCGCTGAAAACTCACTCAAGGACAAATACGAAACCCAGCTCAAGGACCGCGATGACGCGATCGAGCGCCTGCGTGACATGAAGGCGCGCCTGTCGACCAAGATGGTGGGCGAAACCCTGGAGCAGCACTGCGAAACCGAGTTCAACCGTATCCGGGCAACGGCGTTTCCGCGCGCCTACTTCGAGAAGGACAACGACGCGCGCAGCGGCAGCAAGGGCGACTACATCTTTCGCGACAAGGATGAGGCGGACACGGAAATCGTCTCCATCATGTTCGAAATGAAAAACGAAAGCGACCGCACCGCGTCGAAAACCAAAAACGAAGACTTCCTCAAGGAGCTCGACAAGGACCGCAACGAGAAAGGCTGCGAATACGCGGTGCTGGTCTCCCTGCTCGAACCCGACAGCGAGCTCTACAACACCGGCATCGTTGACGTCTTTCACCGCTATCCGAAAATGTACGTCGTGCGCCCGCAGTTCTTTATCCCGATCATCACGCTATTGCGCAACGCAGCCATGAACTCACTCAAATACAAGTCGGAGCTCGCACTCGTCAAAGCGCAGAACATCGACATCACGAAATTCGAAAGCGAACTTGAAACCTTCAAAAACGCTTTCGCCAGAAACTACGACCTCGCTGCCAACCACTTCCAAAAAGCAATCACGGAAATCGACAAGTCGATCGACCACCTGCAAAAAACCAAGGAAGCGCTCATGGGCACCGACCGCAACCTGCGCCTGGCGAACGACAAGGCGCAGGAGGTGACGATCAAGAAACTGACGCGGGGTAACCCGACGATGGCGGGTAAGTTTGCGGAACTAAACAAGCCCGGGGATGGGTGATGGGAGCGCGCCGCCTTCAAAACGGCGCCGAACACTCCACACACAGCGGTATTCTGCTACCGGGTTCGCACAATTCAATCCGGCAGGCATGCAGCATCAACCGCTCCGCCTTCGCACAAGATTCCGGTGTGCCGTAGAAATCGTCGCCAATGATGGGATGCCCCATCGCCTCCATGTGCACGCGCAACTGATGCGAACGTCCGGTGACAGGTTCAAGCTCGAGGCGTGACACCGCACACGCCGTGTCGATGTCGATGACGCGATAGCGCGTCAGGCTCGGCCGACCGGTGGCGTAATCGACCTTCTGCTTCGGCCCTTTGACGGTCATGGGTAGCGCGATCTCTCCCGCTGCTGCGGCCAACCAGCATCCATCGACCAGTGCTTGATAACGCTTGCTGACGCGGCGCTCTTCAAACATGGCGCCCAGTTCTCGATGCGCGTCGGCGCTGCGCGCCATGACGACGATGCCCGAGGTGCCCATGTCGAGCCGATGTACGATCAAGGCGTCGGGATATTCGGCTTGCACGCGGCGCGACAGACTGTCTTCCTTGTCAGCACCCCGGCCGGGCACGCTCAACAAGCCGCTCGGTTTGTTGACGACGATCAGTTGAGGCGAGAGATGGAGGATGTCCAGCCCAAGGTTCGCGGGCGGGCGGTACGGCGTGGAGGGCATACAGGGATTGTCTCATTGCGAGACCAATCGCTGGATGCCTGAGTTTCTTGGAGAAGTTGCAGGACACGCGTTGAAACGGAGTATTCGGCGCAATGCGCTTCGCTTATTGACGCCCTACCAAGTTATCTTTGTAGATACCGCACCGTTTTGCCCACGGCATTTAGGTGCGTTGATCGAACAACCGTGCAACCAGCGACCTGCCCTACAGCCTGAAATACAAAGGCCAAGCCGAATGATTGAGCTTGGCCCGATTTGGTAACAACGGAAGAGCTTACCGATTACTTCACCAAATACCGCCCCACCTCCGCGCTACCGGTCCCGCTGCACCCGGTCGCGCCATAGCGCAGGAAGCGCTGGATACGCGCTGCGCCATCGACTTCGCCGACATACATATTGCCGTTGGTATCGTTGGCAACCACGTGCGGCCAATGGAACTGGCCAGCCTGACGGCCACCGCTGCCGACGCGCGTGAGTTCAGTCATGTTCTGGCGGTTGACGACGTAGATGACGTCGTTGACAAGGTCGGCGACGTACATGCAGCTTTGTTTGGCATCGGTTGAGAAATTGACCGTGCCCGAGGTGCCGCCGATCGATTGCGGCGCGACGGCGAGCTCGCCGACGAAGCCGCATTTACCGACTTCACCGTCGGCATTAGAACAGGGCTTACCCGCTTCAGCCGCCTTGAAAACCTGCACGCGGTTGTTGCCGCGATCGCAGGCGTAGAGCAGGCCGTCGTTGGCGAGCCGCGCGCAGTGCAGCGGACTGCGGAAGAACTTCGGTTTCATATTGCCGGCCTTGAAGTCATCGTGCCAGGAGGCGCCGTAGGCCTGACCGGTGGCGTTTTCACCGACCACCGGGTTCTGCCCGTAAGCGCCGAAGTGGCCGACGTATTTGCCGGTGCCCGCGTCAACGATCAGCACGCGGCGGTTGCCGTAACCGTCGGCGATGTACATCAGGTTGGTCTTCGCATCGACCACCATGTCGGCCGGCCAGTAGGGCTCGGGCGTGCCGTTCACACCGCCGTTGGTATCGTTGCTGTTGGGGCCTTTGGCGCCGGCGGTGCCGATCTGAAAGACGAAGGTGCCATCGGCCTTGAATTTCAAAATATGCGAATCGTTGCCGAATTTCGGCGCCCAGGGATACTGACCGTAGAACGCGCGCGCCTGACCATTGCCGGCGATATAAACAAAATCATTGTGATCGACGTAGATGCCGTGCTCGCGCGCCGGCCAGAAGCAGCCGTCGGCCTCGCGGCATTTGGTTTTCAGAAAATCCTTGTCCGCAGGGCCGCCCCAAGCATTCAATAATTTTCCGGCGGTGTTGAACACCAGGATCGACGGCGCGGCATCGCAGCAGCCGTTGATCTGACCGTTGGGCCGCGGATGACCGAGCGCGCTAATCGGATTGCCTTTCGCGTCTTTGCCGGCCGCGCCCTGCATGCCGCTATCTTGCGAGCCGACCGAACGCGGGCGGTGATACACCCAGACCTGGTCATGCTTATCGACGGCAATGCCGCCAACGTCACCGATCACCCAATTGTTCGGCAGCGGCTGCGGCCACGCGGGATCGAGCACGAAGCCCGGCGCTTCACCTTTTTTCTCGACCGCCATGCCCTCGGCAAGGCGTTCAACCGTGCGCGCCTTTTGCAGCGCTTCGACGGCGGTGCTTTGCGCCTGCGCCGGAGTTGCCAGTATCAAGGTGATGCCGGCGAGCGCCAGCGCGCGGGCGGCAACGATAAGAATATTTGCGTTCATGGTCTTCTTCCTCTCCTGAAAATGGCGTTGGCTTTTTGTGGGTGGAGTCGGCGGGAAATCACCGTTGGCTCCGTTTTTTTGCACGCCGGGAAATGGCTTTTTACCGCACATTGCGGGGCGGCGCCATCGAACCGAAAAGTAGACGGGTTTCGCTGTGCTCGCGCCAACCGGTGATTAGGTTGCGGCCAATCGTGCGGGGTGAGCTCGGTACGGCGTTCAACGCCGTCATGCGTGCGCGCTGCACCCCCTACAGCCGCCTGAAATCCACCACGCTCCCCGTTGAAGTGAGAAGGAAGATGCTAGCCAACTTCCGTGCCGGCTATTGCCGCGCAATCGCGTCAGCGATTTTTTCTGCGGCCATGATTACCGGCAGGTTGGTGTTGCCCGCCATCACGTTGGGCATGATGGAGGCATCGGCAACGCGCAAACCTTCCACACCGTAAACCCGCCCGGCGTGATCGCATACCGCCTCGGCGTCATCGGCCCGCCCCATGCGGCAAGTGCCGACCGGATGAAACACGCCGGCGACGTTTTCGCGCAGGTGTGCGGCGAGTGCCTCGCGATCCTTGATCAACAACGGCAAATCGATGCGCTCGCCGGTTAGTGTACCGAGCGCAAAATCGCTGAGACCGGGCACCGCGTCGAGCAGGGTTGCAATGAGCTTCGCCTTCACCGCATTGCCACGCCCCACTTCATTCATGCGCCGCAGCTGGTCGGTGAAGCGTACCGGGAAGGGTTTGCCGCCGAGCGCACGCAGTGGTTCGCTGCAGACCATCTCAACCGCGCGGTCGAAGGCCATCATCATGCGCTGCATGTCGATGTCTTCACCGAGGAAATTAAATTCAACCTTCGGCAGTGCGGTCGCCGCATTCGACGCCAGCCAGACACGACCGGTCGCTGCGGGCCGCAACAGCGTCGGCGCGATGTTGCCGATCTGCTGGCCCAGCGCGTTCCAGGATGTTTTGCTTTGCACGTTGACGAACAAATCAGCGGGCGCACAACCGGCCAGCCTACTCGAGAAACGCAGACTTACCACCGGCACCGTACGCAAGACCGCCGGCTGGCGCGCCGCGCGTTTCAAATGCATGCCGATGAACAACACCGGATGGTTCTGCAAATTGGCGCCGACACCACGGCGCGACGCGACCACTGCAATGCCGTGCGCCTGCAACTGTGCCGCATCGCCGATGCCCGAGCGCAATAGCAGCGCCGGTGAAAAGATCGCGCCACAGGTGACGATCACTTCGCGCGCGCGAAATTCTTTGACCGCGCCATCAACAACAGCACTCACCCCCACCGCACGGCTGCCTTCAAACAGAATCTTCGTCACTTGCGCATCCGCAGCGACAGTCAGATTGGTGCGACGGCGTGCAGCCGCATCGAGATACACAAACGCCGCCGAGGCGCGGCCGTTTTCCTGACGACACATCGGCGCCGCACCGAGGCCATCGCGAAAATCGCCATTCATGTCTTCGATAAACGGCAGGCCACGTGCTTCGGCCCACGCCGCCACCGCACGCGCCTGCGGCGGCCAGCGATCACGCGCGACGCGACGGATCGGCAGCGGGCCGTGCTCGCCGTGCATAGGGTTTCTATCGCCGCCGAAATCGATATCAGTTTCGAGCTTGCGAAAATACGGCAGCACGCCGTTCCAGTCCCAGCCTTCGGCACCGGCGCGCGCCCAGTCATCGTAATCGGCGGGCGTGCCACGCAGCGCCACCATGCCCATCACCGAACCACCGCCGCCGAACACACGCGCCTGCGAGAACCCGGTTGCCGCGGAGTCTGCATGCGTGCGCCAATGACCTTTGAGACCGTTCCAGAAATACGCTTTATTGAAATAAGACGCTGGATACACGCTGGCGATATCGGCAGGCTCAGCGCCCGGTTGCACATCACGTCCTGCTTCAAGCAGCAAAACAGAATGCGCCGAGCGTTCGGTCAAGCGGCTGGCAATCACGCAACCGGCGGTGCCACCGCCAACGATGATGGTGTCGAAAATGGGAGTCATGCGGGTATTTTAACTGCTGCGTTGCGTGCACCTGCTGCGCAACAGAGCACCGCTGCGTAGTGTACGCATCGCGCACCCATGGCGGTGTTCGATCGTGCCCGGTGCAGACGACGACCTTGATCAGCAGGTCCCTGCCCCCGCTGGCGGGGGCAGGACAGGATGGGGGCGCGCAGTTTTTTACGCGACCGCCACTAACAACCAGCGCCCCCAACTTAGCCCTCCCCCGCCGCAGAGGGTAGGGAACAAACCATTTCGCATGCCAGCAACGTAGGGTGCGCACCGCGCACGCGTGACGCCGTTGGATGGTGCGCAATGCGCACCCTACGAAACGGCACAGACAGGAAAAGGAACAACGACGCCATGAAGCACCGATGAATGCAGTAAACTTGAAGAAAAAACCGTCCACCGCGCAATACACTCCTGATAATACGCCGCACCAACCACCCGTCCGCCGCGACAAATTTGTTTTCGCATCAAGGGCTATTGTTTAATCGCGGAAGTTTTGTCAGCACGCATGTAAAGGCAGCACACCATGAAACAACGCACCATCGGCAACACTGGCGTCACCGTCTCCGCGCTCGGCCTCGGCTGCAATAACTTCGGCCTGCGCATCGATCCGGAAGCCTCGCGTGCGGTCATCCACAAGGCACTCGATCTGGGCATTACCTTCTGGGACACCGCCGATGTCTACGGCAAGCGTGGTGGCTCCGAGAGCTGTCTCGGTGAAAATCTCGGGCCGCGACGCAAGGATATTTTTCTCGCCAGCAAGTTCGGTGGGCCAATGCACGCGCCCGAAGACAAGAACGGCAACATGAAGGGCTGTTCGCGCCACTACCTCATGCAGGCGGTGGAGGCGAGCCTGAAGCGCCTGCAGACCGACTGGATCGATCTCTACCAGATGCATCGCTTCGACCACCAGACGCCGCTTGATGAAACCATGCGCGCGCTCGATGATCTCGTCAAACAGGGCAAGGTGCGCTTTATCGGTTTCTCCACGCTGGTCGGCTGGCCGTTCGTCGATATGCAATGGACCGCGCGCCAACTCGGCACCACGCCACTGACTTTTTGTGAATCGGAATACAGCATCCTCAAGCGCGGTGCCGAACTCGATCTGATTCCGGCGATGCTCAAACACGGCGCCCAGCTGCTGCCCTATTACCCTCTGGCCGGCGGCTTTCTCACTGGCAAATACAAACGCAGCGCACCGTTGCCGGAGGGTGCGCGCATCACCAAGGGCGAGCGCTATCAGGGCATGTTCATCAGCGACACCAACTGGAGCATCCTCGAAAAACTCGAAGCCTTCTGCGTGGCGCGCAACCGCACGCTGCTTGATCTGGCCTTCTGCTGGTTGCTGGCGCAACCGGTGATCGCCACCGTGATTGCGGGTGCGACCAAACCTGAACAACTCGAAGCCAATGTCCGCGCAGTCGACTGGGAACTGACTGCGGCGGAAGTGGCCGAAGTCAACGAGATTTCGAACAAAGACTGAAACAATTTTTTAAGGAGGCAGTAATGGAAAAAAGCAATCCACTCGTCGCAAAGATGAAAAAGAAATACGGCGCCAAGGCGATCAACAACGGTCTCAAACTCAATCCGGCCGATTTTCTCGACATGCTCAAATGGCGTGACGAACTCGATCCGCATTACGCCAAACTGTGGCTCGAATACACCTACGGCGGCCTCTACAACCGCGGCGTTCTAACCGAACGCGTGCGCCTGCTGGTGGCGATTTCGCAGGCGGTGGCGATGGACGAAATGGAAGTGGTGGAGAGCCACATCAAGAGCGCGCTGGTGCACAAGGTCAAGCCGCGCGAAATTCTCGAAGTGCTGTTGCAGATGACGGTGTATCTCGGCACGCCGAAGATCACGCGCGCGGTGCGTGGCTTTAAAAAGATTCTGACCAAGGCCGGTCGCCTGAAGGAAATCAAGAGCACCCAATTGCCACTCGACGGCGTCAGCAAGAGTCGCTCGCTGGAGAAGGAACGCCCGACCTGGCGCGTGCCCGATTCAAAATTCCCCGAGCGCGAAGCGATGATGCAGAAATACGGCTGGGAAGGCATCAGCACCGGCATCCGCCTGCAGCCGACGCACCACGCCGAAACGGTGATCCAGTTCGACCGCCTTGATCAGAACTATCTCAAGCTGTGGCTCGACTTCATCTACGCTGGCATGTATGTGCGCGGCATCCTCGACGACAAGACGCGTCTATTGTGCATGGTCGGCACCTGTGCGGTGCTCGACGAACAAATTCAGGGCGACAACCACCAGCGCGCCGCCCTGATGCTGGGTGCGACGCCGCGCGAGGTGCTCGAAGTGTTGTGGCACTCGACGATCTACGCCGGCATGCCGCGCAGCTTGCGGGCGGTGCGCCAGTTCGACCGCATCCTCAACGAAGTGGGCCAGGCAAAAGAAGCCTACGAGACGCAACTACCCCTGACGTTGTAACGCATAGCAGCTGATTATCGCTCCGCAAGTAGCACCGCTTATGCCGGCGCCCGGCTGACGACGTTGACCCGTCGATTCGCTGCGCTACTTGCGGAATGCGAAGATCAAGTTCTGTGCTTACTCCACAATCAAGCCTTTCTGCTGCACGATCTTGCGCCACTTCTCGATGTCGGTGCGTAGAAAGGCTGCGAACTCTTCGGGGCGGTCGCCCACCGGCGTCAGTCGTAGGGCGCAATAAGCGCAGCGCATTGCGCCGCATGCAACCTCAATCACACGCCCGACGGTGGGTTGCGGCGCTGTGCGCCTCACCCACCCAACGGTGTTGTGGACGCCGCCGCTAGTCGGCGGTGAGTCCCTTCTGCTGCACGATCTTGCGCCACTTCTCGATGTCGGTGCGTACAAAGGCTGCGAACTCTTCCGGGCGGTCGCCAACCGGCGTCAGTCCGAGTTCAAGCAAACGACTGGCAATCTCGGGTTTCTTCAACGCAGCGATCACCGCGGCGTGCAGTGCATTGATGATTTCCTTGGGCGTTTTCGCCGGCACAGCGATGCCGTGCCAGTTGCTCGCTTCGTAATCGGGATACCCCGATTCAGCCACCGTTGGAAGTTCTGGCAGCAATGGCAGGCGCTTTGTAGTTCCCACGGCAAGACCGCGCAGCCGCCGCTCTTTGACAAACGGCAGCACCGTGGCAATCGGCGCAAAATATACTGAGACCTCGCCTGCAATAACCGCCGTCTGTGCCGGCGCGCCGCCACGATAAGGAACTTCAAGCAGATTCACCCCGGCCATGATCTTGAACAGCTCGGCGGCAAGATAAGTCGAGGTGCCAACACCCGCCGAGCCGTAGTTGATCGCACCCGGTTTGGTCTTGGCGATTTTCACCAACTCACCGACAGTCTTCGCTGGCAGCGAGGGATGCACCACCAGCATCAGCGGCGAAATATCCGCTTTGCTGACCGGAATAAAATCGCGCAGCAGATCATAGCCAAGGTTCTTGAACAAACTTGCGTTGACGGTGTGCGCCTGCGCTATCTGCAACAACGTGTAGCCGTCGGGTGCCGCTTTCGCGGCAATGTCCGCGCCGAGATTGCCGCCGGCCCCCGACCGCACATCAACGTAAACCTGCTGACCGAGCACTTCGCTCATCGCCTGCGCAATCAGGCGGCCGACGAGCTCAGAGGCGCCGGTCGAAGGCATGATATAACGCACCGGCTTTACCGGATAATTTTGTGCAAGGGCACAATGGCAGAAAAAAAACAGCCCGATAAAGCGAAGGCCGCCCTGCCACGCCTTACTGCCCGTCACGTCCGTTAGACCCGTTACGCCAGCAATATCAGTCAATGCATCATCCCTTCAAACGCTCTGAACACTCCCGGCGCGGCAAGCAATGAGCCTGCCGCCCGGATAAACATCACGCCGGTAGCGCCCCGTTCATCTCCGGCATCACTACATGCTCGCGCGTGATCTCGGCAATACTGCTAGTGCCGATCAGTGCCATCACACGGTCGATTTCCTCGCGATAAATATTCAGTGCACGCAAACCGCCCGCCTCACCGGCTACCGCCGCGCCATGCAAGGGGCCGCGCCCCAGCATCACCGCATCGGCACCAAGTGCGAGCGCCTTGACCACATCACTGCCACGGCGGAAACCCGAGTCAACGATCACCGTAAGGCGCTTATTCACCGCCTCAAGCACCTCGGGCAGTATCAGGATCGGTGCGGTAGTGCTATCGAGCACACGACCGCCGTGATTCGAGATCACCACCGCATCGGCGCCGCAGTCGGCCGCCATCACCGCGTCCTGCGGATGCTGTATGCCCTTGACGATCAGCTTGCGCGGCCACAGTTTGCGCAGCTCGCGCACATCATCCCAGTTGATCGAGGCGTTTGATTGCACCGAACGCCCCATCGGCAGCGCGCCGACGCGCGTCTGCATATGCGGCGGGAAGTTCATGTAACGCGGCGCCCCGGTGGTCAGCAGATAGCGCACCAACACACCGAAGAGCCAGCGCGGATGGCCCAGCACATCAAGCACGTTGCGACGCGTGAACCGGAACGGAATGGTGAAACCGTTACGCAGGTTGTATTCGCGCCCCGGCGCCACCGGCGTATCGACGGTGAAGATCAACGCCTCGGCGCCGGCATCGCGCGCGCGCGCCACCAGTTGATGCGAGAGCGAACGATCGGGCCACATATAAAACTGAAACCACAGGGTGCCGCCGGGTGCTGAAGCGGCGACTTTTTCAATCGCGGTCATCGACGACGAGGCCATGGTGTAAGGCACGCCCGCGGCGGCGGCGGCACGCGCCAGCGCGATCTCGCCCTCATACCAGGCCAGCCCGACCGACCCGGTGGGCGCCACGATCACCGGCATTTTCTGCTTCTTGCCGAACAGCGTGATTTCCTGATTACGTTTGGAGACATCGCGCAACACGCGCGGCCGCAGCTTGATGGCGTCGAGCGCGAGACGGTTATCACGCACCGCGATTTCGTCATCGTTGCCGCGATGCATGAACTCGAACAAACCTTTCGGCAGGCGGCGCCGCGCCAGCTCGGTCATGTCATAGATGTTCCACGCGCCGTAGGTTTCTTCTTTCATTTTTTTGTCCTCAATGACTTGGCCACTACAGGGTTTTAATTCTTCCCCCACCTGCGGGGGCAGGTGGGATGGGGGCGAAACCGCCGCCTTCCCCCGCCCGCGTTACGCGCAGGGGAAGGCGTTATTTCATGACTGCGGAATCTTCAACGTCGCCCGCGCCTCGGCGATCGTCGCCACACCACGCCCGAACATGTCCGCAATGCCCGCAATCCGCGCGACGTGATCATCGTTATCACCGAGCAGGCCCGGTTTCAGATAAGGCTCGTCCTCGGTGCCGACGCGCACATGCGCGCCGGTCATCACCGCCATGGTTTCGAGCATCAGATGCGTCGCGCCGGTGACACTGGCCATCGCATACGAGCCCTTCGGCAGATGCTTCGTGCGATGCAAAAATTCCTCGGGTGACGGCGGCGACCAGCTGCCACCCGGGCGGCCGAAGAATATCGTCATCATGATCGGATCATCGACCAGCCCTTTCTGGCAGAGATCGTCGATCAGCCAAAGATCGCCCAGCGCACACACCTCAAACTCGGGCTTCACCCCCATGTCGCGACACATGCGCATCAGCTCGGCCAACTCGGCGCGCGGATGCAGCAACATCAGATCACGGCCGACAAAGGCGAGGTTATGCGCCCCCACCGCCACCGAAATCATCTCCGGCCTGTTTTTCATGACAACGCGCCGTTGCTCGATGCTCTGGATCGAGATGCCATACTGGATCATGACATCACAATGCGCGCGTATCGCCTTGGTATGTGATTCCCACGCCTTGAAATCAGCGGGTGGCGCATGGATATGCGCGATCGCCGAGCCCTTCGCACAGGCCGCCGCTACCGACTTGGCCAGCACCTCGGAATTCTGAAAGCGGTTGACCCACTCGGGATACATCGAGCAATCCGTCGCGCAATTGGTGATGATGAGTTTTTCCATGACTACAAACGTCTCCCCGTCTACTTTTGATTTTTTACAACCGCCGCCGCAGTAGCAGCGCCGACCTTCAGCATGATAGAGTCTGCCGCAGCGCACCGACTGCGACGCGACCCATAAAAAACAATTCTACCGCAGGACAAGGATGAAACTCGTCAGCTTTGAAGTGCACACGCAGCTCGGCCGCTTCGAGCGCATCGGCGCCCTCGCGCACGGCACCATCATCGACTTGAATGCCGCCTGCACAGGGCTGTTTGCCGAGTCCGCCGATAGCAACGCTGCGCGCCGCCAGGCCGCCGCTCTCGTGCCGCCCGACATGATCGAATTTCTCGAAGGCGGTGCGCCCGCTCGCGCTGCCGCGGAACAGGCGGTGGCGTATGCCGGCGAACGGCTGTGCAACGATGCACTGGCACTCGGCCCGCATGGTCAGCGCCTTGCCTTTGGCGAAGCGGAAATCCGCTGGCTCGCGCCGGTGCCGAGGCCACCGATGATCCGTGACGGCATTTTGTTGCTCGATCACTATCGCGTTGGCATGGAGCGCCTCTTCAAGATCGCCGAAAAAGACCGCATGCCCGAAGCCGCGCGCAGCATGCCGATTTTCTGGAAACCGAGCCGCGCGGCAGTCGCTGGTCACATGGAACCGATCCGCTGGCCTAAATACAGCGAGAAGCTCGATTACGAATTCGAGCTCGGCCTGTATATCGGCAAGGCGGGCAAGGATATCCCGGTTGAACGCGCGCACGAACACATCGCCGGTTACACGGTGTTCAACGATTTGGGCTTGCGCGACGTGCAACCGCCGGAGATGAGTCTGCGCATGGGACCCGCGAAGTCGAAGGATTTCGCCACCTCGAAAATCATGGGGCCGTATCTGGTCACCGCCGACGAAGTGCCGGAGGTGACGGGCCTGCGTATGATCAATCGCGTCAACGGTGAAGTCTGGTTCGACGGCAAGATCAGCGGCTGGGCCTTCACCTTCGCACAGTTCATCGCCCACGTGTCGCGTGACGAGATGGTCAACGTCGGCGATTTCTTCGGTTCCGGCCCGCCTGCGTTTAGTGTCGGCTTCGAACTCGACCGCTGGATCAAACCCGGCGATGTGGTGTCGTGCGAAATCGAAGGCGTCGGCATCCTCAGCAACCGGATTGTGCGCGCATGAACAAGATGCACATAATGCTCCAGGCTGGCGCGGCGGCGAGCTTGCTTACCAGCGGTGCGGCCACCGCGCAAACCAGCTATCCGCAAAAACCGCTGCGTCTCATCGTCGGCTTTAGCGCCGGCAGTTCGCCCGATTCGGTGGCGCGTCTGCTCGCGCCGCTACTCACCGAACAGCTTGGACAGCCCGTGGTGGTCGAGAACCGCGGCGGCGCCGGTGGTGCGATCGCCGTGGAACTTGCCGCACGCGCACCGGCCGACGGCTACACCATTTACCTGATGGCGGCGGCCGACACCCTGCAACCCGCACTGCGCTCCAAACTGCCTTACGACCTCGAGCGCGATTTCGCTTCGACCACCATCGTCGCGCTGGGTATGGCGGTGCTGGTAGTGCACCCCTCGTTACCGGCACGCAGCGTGCAGGAGCTCGTCGCGCTGGCACGCGCCAAACCCGGCCAGCTTAACTATGGTTCTTCGGGCATCGGCAGCTCGTCACACCTGATGGGAGAATTATTCAACCAGCTCGCCGCTGTCAAAATTTCCCACGTGCCGTATAAAGGTTCTGCAGATTCAGCGATTGCCACCGCCTCGGGGCAGGTGGAAATGAGTTATCCCGGGCTCGGCGCCACGCTGCCGCTACTCGAAGCCGGCAAATTGAAAGCGCTGGCGGTGACCGGCATGAAACGCGCCGCAGTTTTACCGAAGGTGCCGACGCTGCATGAAGCAGGCCTCACCGGTTACGAACGCACCACGTGGTGGAATATCGTCGCGCCGTCGGCAACGCCGAAAGAAATCATGGCGAAGCTTTATGCGGCGGCAGTGAAAGCCGCTGGCAGTAATGAATACAAAAACGCCTTGAACAAACAGGGTCTCGACGTCCAACTCACCACGCCGGAACAATTCGCGACCTTCCTGCACAACGAGATCGTGCAAAATTCGAAGTTGATCAAATTGTCGGGCGCGAAAACGGAATAACCACTCGGCCTCACCGGTAAATCGATACCCGCCCCCGCCAACGGGCGAGGGTTAGGGTGGGGGCAACGGCGGTTCGCCTTAACCACGGCCTTCCCCCCACGCGGGGACAGGTGAAAACCAGGTCGCAAACAACAAGGACACCTTTAACAATGAAAGTCTACGAAGCCATCGCCAACGCTTTCGTCAAGGAAGGCACCACTACCATCTTCGGCCTCCTGGGCGACGGCAACATGAACTGGGCCGCAGTGATGTCAAAAGTGCCCGGCGTGGAAAACGTCGATGCGCGCGACGAGGGTGCTGCACTGACCATGGCCGAAGGCTGGGCGCGCGCCACCGGTAAGGTTGGCGTATGTAGCGTCACGCATGGCCCCGGCATCACGCGCATGACGACCTCGCTCGTCAGCGTCACACGCTGCCAGATTCCGGTGGTGATCTGCACCAGCGCCACCGAACTCAACAACGATCTGATCAACCAGGCGATCGACCAGCGACGCCTCGTCAGTGCCACCGGCGCCGGTTACGTCGAAGTGTTGAAGCCGGCGTTCGCCGAGAGCGCAGTGCGACAGGCCTTTCACATGGCACGCACCGAACTGCGGCCGGTGGTGCTGGCGGTGCCGATGGACGTGCAGAAGATGGAATGCGATGCCGATGGTGAAGACTATGAACCGTCGACCACGCTGTTCAACGGCCAGCAGAAAATCCGCCCGGCGGTCGACCGTCTGAAGGCCGCCGTTGAAATCATACGTGCGAGTAAAAAGTGCGTGGTCATCGCCGGCCGCGGCGCGATCAAATCTGGCGCGCTGGAAGCGGCCGCCAAGCTGGCTAAACGCCTCGGCGCATTGACCGCCACCTCGCTGCTTGCCAAGGGCTCTTTTGGCGATCCTGAATACCACGCCGGTGTTGCCGGCCTGTTCTCCACCAAGGCGGTGATGGGATTATTTGAAGAGGCCGACTGCGCGATTGCAATCGGGGCGAGTCTCAACCCGCACACCATCGAAGGCGGTTATCTGTTTCCGCACGGCAAAATCATCCACATCGATGCCGAACCCGCGGTGGTGATGGGCAACGGCCGCGCCGCCGATTGTTATGTGCAAGGAGACGCCGCCGTCACCACGCAGATGATCGAGGAACTGCTCGCCGGCGAGAATTTTTCGCAGGACGGTTACCGCACAGCGGCGGTCAAAAAGATTCTGCTCAACGCCGACCGTGATCCGGCTGAATACGAAATCGAGGCCGGCACCGTCGACCCGAGGGAAGCCTGCCGCGTGCTGGACGAACACCTGCCGGCGGACGTTGGCGTCGCCATCGGCCTCGGTCACTCGTTTGCGTTTCCGGTGATGGTGATGAAAAAACCGCGCCCCTTCGAGATTTATTCGAACGGCTTCGGTTCGATCGGTCAGACCTTCGCCACCGCCATCGGTGCGGCCGTGGCCCTCAAGGGCAAACCGCTGGTCGCCATCGAAGGCGACGGCGGCGCCATGCAAAACATCCAGGAACTCGACACCTTACGGCGCACTGGCGCCAAACTGCTCTTCGTCATCATGAACGACGAGACACTGGGCGCGGAATATCACAAATTGAAGGCGGCCAAACTCGAACCCGCACTGGCCAACGTCGAATCACCCGACTTCGCCGCCGTTGCCAAAGGCTTCCGTGTGCGCGGCGTTACTGCACGCACACTCGATGAAGTGGCTGCCGGCGTCGATGATTTTCTAAGCGGCGACGGGCCGATGGTGATGGACATGCGCATCTCGCGCAATGTGCTCAATATCACCTACCGGCGGATGTTTTATGGCGAGGATGTGTGAGTTTTTTTGATACGCCCTGATTAATCGGGCGCGGCTCGGTGGCCCTACAGGGTAAGCCCAGAAAACCAGCAACCCAAAACGCCGCTGATCTGCAGTGCACCCCTACCAATGCCATACATCCACCCAAGGCCATGGGAATGATAGGGGTGAATCTCTCATTCCTCTTTAATCCCCGCCGCCTTCACCACCTTCGCCCACTTCGCCGTCTCCGACTTGAGCATCGCGCCGAACTCCTCCGGCGTCGCATTCGGCGTCGGTTCGGCGCCATCTTCGGCAAGACGTTTTTTCACCACCGCGTCCTGCAGCCCGCGCAAGACGGCAGCATGCATTTTCATTACGATGTCGCGCGGCAATCCGGCGGGGCCGACCAGACTGTACCATTGCACGGCTTCATAGCCGGGCAGGCCCATCTCTGCGATGGTGGGCAAATCCGGTGCGGCGCTCGAACGCACCGCGCTGGTCACGCCATAAGCTCGCAGCCGCGTGCTACGCACGTGCTGCACGGCAACGACAATATTCGACATCATCAAAGGCACGTGACCGGCAATCACATCGGTGAGCGCACTTGGCGTCGAACGGTAGGGCACATGCACCATAGTCAACTTTGTCAAATTCAGCAGCAAGGCCATCGACAGATGCGCGTTGGCACCAACGCCGGAGGTGGCGTACTGCAACTGTCCGGGGCGGGTCTTGGAGAAGGCAATCAACTCCTGCAGATTCTTCGCCGGAAGCGACGGATGAGAGATCAGAATGTTCGGCAGCGTCGCCACATTGGTGATTGGTGCAAAATCGCGCGTCAGGTCAAAGGGTACGTTCTTCATCACCGAAACATTGCTGGTGTGCGACGAAAACAGCGTGCCCAGCGTATAGCCGTCTGGCACAGCACGGGCAACCGCTTCGGCACCAATGTTCCCGCTCGCACCAGCACGGTTCTCGACGACGAACTGCTGCCCGAGGTACTCGGTAAACTTTGGCGCCAGCAGACGAAACAGGGTGTCACTCGCCGCCCCGGGCTGTGACACCACGATGATGCGCACCGGCCGCTCGGGCCAGGCTGCGCCGGCGAGGCCGTAAGCGCTGCTCAGCACGAGCAGCGTCATAACACGCAAAGCTGGATTCATGATTGTGGTCCCAAAATATTCAGGTGCGCATGATGCCACAGACGTCTGGACGGCGCGCAGTGCCTGTGTTTACATTCGTGCCGACACGGTGCCCGTGCGTCCGCTGGAGTGAACTGCATCATGATCCGAATCGTATTGCAAACAGCCGCCGCCGGCGCGCTGCTTCACGTCACCGCTTTCGCGGTGGCACAGGATTTTCCACAGCGACCGTTGCGGCTGGTGGTGCCCACTGGCGCCGGTGGCGTCACCGATATCCTCGCCCGCTTCATCGCACCGCGCCTTGCGGAAAGCCTCGGCCAACCGGTGGTCATTGATAACCGTCCCGGTGCGAGCGGCGTCATCGGCTCACAACTGGTGGCCGCTGCGCCCGCCGACGGTCACACGCTGGTGATGGTATTTCCGTCGCATGCGGTGAATCCCAGCCTGTTCAAATCGCTGCCCTATGACACCGTGAAGTCTTTTACCCCGGTCACGCTGGTGAGCACGGTTTCAACCGTGTTGATCGTTGGCAGCGACTCGCCGGTCAAAACCACGCAGGAAATGATTGCGCTGGCAAAAGCCAAACCCGGCACCCTCAACTATGGTTCGGTCGGCAGCGGCAGCCTGGGTCACCTCGGCGCCGAACTCATGCGCTCAATGGCGCGACTACAAATCACGCATGTCCCCTACAAGGCCAGCCCGCAGGTGTTGACTGCACTCGTCGCGGGAGAAATCCAGCTCTACTTCATCGCCTCGGCGGGTACCGTGGTAACGCAGGAGAAAGCCGGCCGTGTGCGCGCCCTCGGCGTGAGCACGCGGCACCGTCTGCCGATCCTGCCGCATGTGCCACCGATCGCCGATGCGCTGCCCGGTTATGAAGCCACCGCCTGGAACGGCATCCTCGCACCGGCCGGCACCCCCAAACCAGTGATTGAACGATTGCACCGCGAGATCGCCAAAATCGTCCGTTCGCCGGAATTCAGCCAGCACCTCAAGGGCGAAGGCGCCACTGCCGTCGGCAACACGCCGGCAGAGTTCACAGCTCTGATCGAGGCCGACATCCGCAAATGGGCCGAGGTCGTAAAAGACGCCGGCATACAGCGAGAATAAAATAGAGCCACGTCAATCGACGTCCGCTTGCGCGAGCGGCTTGCGCCACCGCAGCCCTTGTTGCAGACTAGCGCTAGATCTTTCATTCAAGCCGCGGCCCCACCTGCGGCACATCGAGGAGACTTCCAGTGAACCTTTCCACCGCCATCATCAGTACGGGCGTTGCGCTCGCATTCTTCGCAATCAACAGCGCAGGTGCTGCCGACACAGGGCCCTACCCGAGCAAACCGGTGCGCTTGATTGCCCCCTTTCCCGCGGGCGGCACCTCAGACACCATTGCACGCACGCTAGGCCAGAAGCTGACCGAAGCCTGGGGCCAGGGCGTGGTGGTGGACAACCGCGGCGGCGTCGGCGGCATCGTCGGCACCACCATGGCGGCGCGCGCACCGGCCGATGGTTATACGCTGCTGGTGGGCAACGTCGCGCCGGTGGCGATCAACGGTAGTCTCTACAAATCACTGGATTACGATGCGGCGCGCGATTTCGCGCCGGTGACCATGGTTGCCGCCGGTCCGAACATCGTGGTGGTCAATCAGTCGGTCAGCGTTAAATCAATCAAGGAACTCGTCGCCTACGTGAAAGGCGGCGGCAAGATGGACTTTGGCACCAGCGGCGCGGGCACCATTTCGCATCTGGCGGCGGAAATGTTCAAGAACATGACAGGCACCAGCATGCTGCACGTCCCCTACAAGGGCTCGGCGCTGATCATCAATGATCTGCTCGGTGGGCAAATCCAGATTTCATTTTCCGACATGCCCGTCGCGCTGCCGCACGTCAAAGCCGGCAAGCTGCGTGCGCTGGCGGTGACGGGCCCGAAATCAACGCCGCTGGTACCCGGTGTACCGAGTGTCGCCGAAGCCGGGGTGCCGGGCTATGCCATCGACAGCTGGTGGGGCGTATTGGTGCCGACGGGCACGCCGAAGGACGTCACCGCAAAACTTAACACCGAACTCGTCCGCATCCTTAACCTGCAGGACGTCAAAGACCGTTTCGCCGGACTCGGTGTTGAGGCGGTGCCGAGCACCCAGGCGCAGTTCGCGCAGTTCATCACCAGCGAAACCGCCAAGTTTGCCAAACTCATCAAGGATGTCGGCGTCAAGATCGAATAGTCGCGCCCCGTTTAATTCCTTCACAGAAAATTTCCATGCACAGTACGCCATTGCTGCGCGCCGCGCCGCGCCCCTTTGCCGAACTCACCGCCTGGCACGCTACCTACCGCGAAGATATTCTCGAACCAGCGCTGCCCATCGTCGACCCGCATCATCACGCCTGGCTCGACGGTCGCGGGCGTTATGTTTTCGATGATCTCGCCGCTGATGTAAACAGCGGCCACAATGTGCTGGCAACAGTGTTCGTGCAAAGTGGCGAGACTATGTACCGCGCCAACGGCCCTGCACAAATGAAATCCGTCGGCGAAGTCGAATTCATCAATGGCATCGCCGCCATGGCCGCCAGCGGCCATCTCGGTAAAGCGCAGTTATGTGCCGGTATCGTCGGTTACGCCGATCTGGCACTTGGCGACAAGCTGCAACCCGTGCTCGATGCGCTGATCGCCGCCGGCAATGGGCGGCTGCGCGGCATCCGTCACAACATGGCGTGGGACGAAAGCCCGGCCACCGCCGATCACAGCAGCGTCAACAAACACAACCCGCGCTCGCGCGAACTGTGTCTGAACGCCGATTTCCAGAAAGGCGTGGCGCGCCTCGCCCAATGCGGCCTGTCATTCGACGCGTGGATGTTTTTCCCGCAACTGCCTGAACTCATCAACCTGCTGCGCAAAAATTCAGAAACCCGTGTGATCCTTAATCATGTTGGCGGCATCCTCGGCGTCGGCCCCTATCAGGGCAAACGCGATGAAATCTTTGCCCTCTGGAAAGGGCGCATGCGCGAACTGGCCGCCTTTCCCAATCTGAAAGTCAAAGTTGGCGGTTTCGGCATGCCGCGCTGCGGCTGGGATTTTCATCTGCGCGAAACGCATGTTAGTTCGGAGGAGCTTGCCGTAGCGTGGCAGCCCTATCTCGAAACCACCATCGAATTATTCGGGCCTGCGCGCTGCATGCTGGAGAGCAACTTTCCGGTGGATAAATTTACCTGCGGTTATGCGGTGCTGTGGAACGCCTTCAAGCATCTGACAAAAAACTATTCCGACGCCGACAAAGCAGCGCTCTACATGAATACAGCGGTAGAGGCGTATCGCCTGACCGACCTCCAGGACGCCACGGCCTGACCGCGCCATCAACACCTTACTCCCAGGACCAACGCCATGCCTTTACTCGACCTGCCCCCCGATTTGAAAATGTTCTACACCATCGACGATCACACCGATGTGTGGAGCGAACCGGAAACCGTCGTCTTCGTGCACGGCTTCACCGAAAACACCGAAGCCTGGCGGTCCTGGGTGCCGCATTTTTCACGCAAGTATCGCGTCGTGCGTTACGACCAGCGCGGCTTCGGCCAGAGCGGTGCAGTAGCGGAGAATTTCAACTTCAGCACCGAACTGATCGCCGATGATCTGGCACGTCTGATCCACGCCGTCTCGCCGCACAAGCCGGTGCATCTGGTCGGTGGCAAAAGCGGCGGCATGCCGGTGATCAAACTCGCGGTGCTGCGACCCCATCTGGTGCAAAGCGTGACGCTGGTGTCGTCACCGGTGACCGGCCCCGGCGTTCCAGGCTGGGTCGATCACATGACCACGCACGGCATGCGCAGCTGGTCGCGCTGGACCATGGGCGGGCGGCTCGGCTCGAAAATGCCACAGCGCGGCGTCGACTGGTGGGTTGATCTAATGGGCAGGACCGCCGTCTCAACGGGCCTCGCCTATGTGCGCTGGGTCGGCGGCGTCGATCTCAATCCGGAATTGAAAGACGTGCAGGCACCGACGCTGGTGATCGCTAACGACACGCCACGACGCAGCATCAAGGAATTCGAGTCCTATCAGCAAAAAATTCCGAATTCGGAACTCGTCAACATTCCGGTTGATGGTTACCACACCGCTGCAGTCGCGCCTGACGAGTGCGCGAAGGTGACGCTGAAGTTTCTTGCCAGACACAAGGTTCGTTGAACCCTGAAGCCATTTGATCTCAAGCGTCCCGGCAACTTCGGCCCACTTCGTTAGCGGCTGCCTTAGCCTGCTTTCGAATCAAAGCCGGGACGGTGATAAAAAGGCGAGGCGAATTATTAGTTAACGGAAAGTACGGCGAGCCAGCATCCAACGCGGTCACGATGGGCTTCGATTATCGCGCCTGGCCCGCCTTGGCTAATCCGCCTTGATATTCATCTCGCGGATCACCTTGCTCCACAGCGCGGTATCGGTGGTAATCGTGGCCCTGAAGGCTTCCGGAGAACTTGCGATGACAGAGGCACCCTCGCGGGTTACGCGTTCCGTGACTTCCGGTGAACGTGCTGCCCTGACGGCATGTTCGTTGAGCAGCTTGATGATGGCCGGCGGTGTGGCCGCAGGGGCCAGCACACCAACCCAGGTATTGAACTCATAGCCGGGAACACCGGATTCAGCAATGGTCGGCACGGCAGGAATAGCATCCAGGCGCTTTTTGCTTGTCACCGCCAGCGCGCGCAAACGACCCGAGCTGATGTAACCGCCGGCCGATACCAGCGTCTGCATCGACAGATCACATTCGCCGGAAATCAGCGCGATCATCGCCGGCCCGCCGCCCTTGTAAGGCACGTGCACCAGATCAATCTTCGTCATATAACGCAGCAGTTCGGTTGCCAGATGCGGCAGCGTGCCGGCCCCCGAAGAGGTGAACTTCAACGTGCCCGGACGCGCTTTGGCCAGCGCGATGAGTTCCTTTACATTTTTCACCGGTACGGAAGGATGCACAAACAGAATACTTGCTCCGTCGACCGCAATCGATATCGGCGCGAAATCGCGCTGCGGGTTGAACGTGATGTTCGGAAACAGCGCCGGATTGGCAACGATGGGCACGGTATTGATCAACAAGGTATAGCCATCGGGCGCGGCACGCGCCACCGCCTCCATGCCGATGTTGCTCGATGCCCCGGCACGATTGTCGAGCACCACGCTTTGACCCAGCGTTTCGGACATTTTTGGCGCAATCAAACGGGCGACCGTATCGACACTACCGCCCGGCGGAAACGGCACCACCATACGGATCGGTTTGGACGGAAACTGTTGCGCCATTGCTGCAACGCTCATCGTACACAGCAGCACAACGATCGCGCGCGGAATTCCTGTTCGCATGCCTGCCCCTCCGGATTATTGGCTGGCGGCTCTTGGCGTGGCCGCTTGGATAACCAGATTCTACTGCGATGCGGGCGCTGCTTCATGTCCGACGCATCGACGACTAATATGGCGCGTTACAATGTACACCGTGATCGACGGTCGCCTTCCCTTGGCGGTAATTCATGCAGGGAAGCTAGAAAAAGACCTACAGAATGATCAGAGGAGAAGTAATGAGATTTAAATCGGTCGCGGTGTACTCCGCCGCAATGTTGACGTTTGTCACCAGCGTGGTTGCCCAGCAATATCCAACTAAACCGCTGCGCATCATCGTCATGAACACGCCCGGCTCAGGCGCAGACATCGTCACCCGCCTGATCGCGGCAAAGATGTCTGAATCGCTGGGTCAGCAGGTGGTGGTCGACAACCGTGCCGGCGCCAGCGGCAACATCGGCTCTGAAATCGCTGCGCGCGCCGCACCTGACGGCTATACGCTGGCGATGATCACCTCGCAGCAACCAAACGTAGTCGCGTTGTTCGATAAACTACCCTACGATCTGGTCAACGATTTCGCGCCGATCAGTCTGCTCGCTTCGGCGCCCTACTTTGTGATCGTCAATCCCACAGTGGCAGCCAGCAGTGTAAAAGAACTGGTGGCGCTGGCGAAAAGCAAACCGGGCAGCCTGAGTTACGGTTCGGCCGGTTCGGGTTCGGCGCCGCATCTGGCGACTGAAGTATTTAAGAGCATGACCGGCATCAATCTGTTGCACGTGCCTTACAAGGGCACAACGCCCGCGCTCACCGACACCATGGCGGGACAAATCCAGATGACGGTATTGGTAGCACCACTGGTGCTGCCGGCGGTAAAAGCCGGCAAGGTGCGGGCAATCGGCGTCACCTCTAGCCGCCGCAGCGCACTCGCACCCGACATTCCCACCGTCGCCGAATCGGTGCCCGGTTATGAATGGTCGGGGTGGTACGGTCTGGTGGCACCGGCAAAAACCGATAGCGCAATTATTCAGAAACTCAACGCCGGCCAGAACCAGGCGATCAAGAGCGCTGAATTCAAGGAACGCCTCGCCGGTGTCGGCACCGAACCGATCGGCGGCACGCCTGCGGAATACGGCGCACATATCAAAACACAGCTCGAAAAAATGAAACTGGCGATCAAGCTGGCCGGCGTCAAAGTGGAGTAACGAGACGACAGGCGATGTGTATCGCCGGGCTCCCTGCCACAAAAGCTCCGCAAATCCTTCGCAGTGCAACTTTTCATTCCAAGCGCAATTTAATCATCACTGATATTACGCTTGCATTCTGATCACGCCTGCCTAGCATAACCACCGGTCACCAGAAAATCCGGGGCTGTCGATCGAATCGATCCATCACACACGGGAACCATGCTGAAATTTTCACGCCTGCTCATCGCAGTTGCTTTGTTGTCTGTGGGCTACGTGCATAGCGCAAGCGCTGCGGACGGCGACACCGCTTATATCGTGAGTTATTTTGAAACGAATTTTGCCGACAAGGACAAGGTGCGCGCACTGGCACGCAAACTCAGCGATACGAGCAACAAGGAAGACGGCAACCTGCGCTTTGAAGTCTTGCAACGCATCGGCCAAGCCGACCAGTTTTCAATTCTGGAGGCATGGAAAGACAAGACTGCGGCAGCCGCACATGCCGGCGCCGCACGCACCAAAGAATTCCGCGAAACCCTGACCCCCATGCGCAGCAGCCTCTACGACGAGCGCTTCTACCGCCAGATCAACTAGCCAGGATGCCACACGCCGCCTCGCCGCGCGCCAGCGGGGATGGCGTAGGCGGAACATATCCAAAGCGAAAAAATCAAGGCACTGGGCGTCACCGGCACTGCGCGCTCGGTGGCTCTGCCGTCGGTTCCCACCATCGCTGAAGCAGGCCTACCGGGTTACGAGGCCACTTCGTTCTGGGGTTTGCTCGCGCCGGCCAAAACCCCCGCTGATAGCGTGCGCAAACTCAACGCGGTGGCCATCGACGCATTAAAAAACACCGAACTGCGCGACGCTTATATCCGTCAGGGCAATCAACCGGCGGCAGACAGCGCTGAGACCTTCGCCACGCTAATCCAAAACGACACCACAAAATGGGCGCGTGTGATCAAGTCGACCGGTATTCATCTTGATGCCCAATGAGCAGGGCGCGCATCGCGCAGGCGTAACGATGTTGAATGGTCCACAGTGCAGCTCCTAAAGCAAACTGATTACTCCAATCGGGCGGCTTCACCCCGCCCCTGTGTTAACATTTTTCTATTCCCAATGAATTTATTGAAAGGCAATCATGGCCGGTTCGCATGCTGCTCCGCCCGAAACACTCGATCGCGATCTTGACGTAGGTCCCGAGGATTTTCAGGAACGTCACTTCTACCAACTGATGACCGGCATGGTAATCCCGCGCCCGATCGGCTGGATCTCGACGATTTCGGAAAATGGCGTCGCCAACGTCTCGCCCTATTCCTATTTCAACCTGATGGGCAGCGATCCTTTCTATTGCGCCTTCGGTTCAACCGGTGAAAAAGACAACATCAGCAACCTGCGCAAGATACCGGAGTTCGTCGTTAACATCGTCTCGATGGATCTGATCGAGCAGATGAATTTTTCGTCGGGCAATTTTCCGCCGGAAGAGGATGAATTCGAATGGGCGGGTCTGACCAAGGTGGCGGCCGCCAAAGTGCGCCCGCCGCGCGTCGGCGAAGCCAAAGCACATCTCGAATGCAAGGTCATGCAAATCGTCGACGATAACAACACGCACATCGTGCTCGGACGTATCGTCCATGCCCATGTCAGCAAATCGGTATGGAAAAACGGGCGCATTGATCCGCGTCTGCTTGACCCGGCCTGCCGCCTTTCCGGTTCGGCTTATGCGCAGCTCGGTGAAATCATCAACGTCGCGCGTCCGGAATGGTCTGCACTTAAGGGCACGCCGAAGGGCACCGACAAGATGCCGCGCATCATCAAGCGCACCTAGCACGTCAGATACGCAGAAAAAAACACGCGAGGAGAAACACCATAAACCGTATCTTGTTCGTCGTTGCCATGTCTGCAATAGCAACACTTGCCGCCACCGGCAACACACCATCATTCGCGCAGGCCTACCCGAACAAACCGATCCGGCTGATCGTGCCCTTCCCGCCCGGCGGCGGCAATGACATCGTTGCCCGCACCATCAACGTCAAACTGCCGTCGCTGCTCGGGCAAAACCTGATCATCGACAACCGCGCCGGCGCCGGCGGCAATCTCGGCGCAGAGTTCGCAGCAAAAGCGCCCGCCGACGGTTACACGCTGTTCATCGCCAACAACTCACTAACCACCAACCTCAGCCTCTATACCAAGCTGCCCTACGATCCGTTCCGCGACTTTGCGCCCATCGCCATGGGGGCGACCTCACCGAACATGATCGTCGTGCATCCGGCGCTGCCCGCACGCAATGTGAAGGAGCTGATCGCGCTGGCCAAGGCGAAACCGGGGCAGATGACCTTTGCCACGCCCGGCCCCGGCACGCCGACGCATCTGGCCGGCGAGCTGTTCCGCTCGCGCACCGGCACCGATGTGCTGACCGTGCATTACAAGGGCGCGGGTCCGTTGATGGTCGACCAGATCGGCGGTCATGTGATGGTGAGCTTTACCGCGCCCATCGTTTCCAAACCGCATGTCGATTCCGGCAAGCTGCGGGCGATTGCAATCACCACTGAGAAGCGCTGGTCGGGCATGCCGAACCTGCCGAGTGTGGCTGAATCGGGTTATCCGGGTTTTGATGTGTTTGCGTGGTTCGCCTTCTTTGCGCCAGCCAACACGCCGCGCGAGATCATCAACCGCCTCGCCCATGACATCGGCCGCACGCAAGAAATGCCCGAGATCAAGGACCGTCTGGCTAGCCAAGGCATCGACACTGGCGCCATCGGCACCCCCGAGGCACTCGCCGCATTTCTTAAAAAAGATTTCGAATTGTGGGACAAACTGATCAAGCAACAGGGCATACGCGTCGAGTAAATGCCGCCCCCGTAACCCGCCGCAAAAAACCATGCAGATCGATGACGAACGCGAGAGTAGCTATGTCGAAGACCGCCGCGGCGGCGGCGGTGGTTACGGCCGCGCCGGTGGCGTCGGCATCGGCGGCATCGCCGTCGCGCTTATCGCCAGCTATTTTCTCGGCATCGACCCGGGTACGCTGTTGGGGCTGGTTGAGACCGTGCAAAACGGCGCCAGCCAACACGCAACGCAAAGTGGTGCGCGGGGCATCGATGCGGCCGCCGATCACGAGCGCGTCAGGGTCAGCGAGATGAAAAAAATCCTCGCCAAGACGGAAGACACCTGGGGCGAATTGTTCGCGCGCAACAACGCGCAATACCAGCCGCCGACGCTGGTGTTGTTTCGCGGCTCGACACCCACCGCCTGCGGCAGCGGGCAATCGGCGATGGGCCCGTTCTATTGTCCGGGCGACCAGAAGGTTTACCTCGATCTCGGATTCTTCGATGAAATGGCACGGCGCTTTCATGCCGGCGGCGACTTCGCACGCGCCTACGTGATCGCGCATGAAATCGGCCACCATGTGCAAAAGCAGCTCGGTGTCACGCGCAAAACCGAAGACCTGCGCGCGCGCTTGAGCGCCGCCCAGTACAACCGTGTCTCGGTACGCGTCGAATTGCAGGCCGACTGTTTTGCCGGCGTATGGGCGCATCACGCCAACCGCCGCCGTCCTTTCATCCAAGCCGGCGACGTCGCGGCAGCGCTCACCGCGGCCAACGCCATCGGCGACGATGCGTTGCAACGTTCGGCCGGCCGCGCTGTAGTACCCGATTCGTTCACCCACGGCTCGTCGAAGCAGCGCCAGCGCTGGTTCAGCACAGGCTTCGAGACCGGTAGCGTTAAAGCCTGCGACACCTTCGCCGCACAGTCGCTCTAACAGGGAAAACGCACGCTGTTATTTGAATAGCAGCGGTATCCCGCAGACAAACAGCGTCACGCAAACCAGCTTGCGAAACGCGCGCTCGCTGATATTGACCTGTATGCGGTCGCCGACATAAATGCCGGCCAGCATCAGAGGAAACGCCGCTGCGAACATGCTCCACGCCTCGAGCGTGAATTCACCAACGGCGTAATAACCGACTCCGCGCGCAATACACAGCAATAACAGCATTGCCGAGGTGGTCGCACGAAACGCATCCTTGGCCACTGCGCGCGCATCAAGATACATGGCGAAAAAGATGCTGCCCATCGAGCCGAACATGGTACCCACGCCGCCCGAAAGTATGCCGGCAAACGGTTCAATCGCGCGACGCAACCACGACGGCATGGCAGCGGGGCGCATCAACGCAACGAGTGATTGCAACGCATAGAGCAGTACCACCACGCCGAGCGCGCGCGTCAGGATACGACCGTCAAGCGACTTGAAAAAATAAAGACCGACGACGATGCCCACCGTGCACCACGGCATGAAGGCGATCATGGCGCGGTAATCAATGTGTTTGCGGTCGCGGCCGAGGATGGCGGCCGACGAGGCAAAGCCCAGCAGCGTCCACACCGGAACCAGCACCTTGATCGGCAACACGAGTGCAAGCAAGGGCATGCCTAGCGCACCGCCAAAACCGGTGCTGCCGCGTAGCCCATAGGCCAGCAGCATCACCAGCACACAGTAGGCGATTTCGGAAACACCGAGATCAGCCATCAACCGCCAGCTTATAGGCGCGTATCAGTTTGCCGAGCCGTTCGACCTCAGATTTGACGTAAGCCTGAAAAACATCGGGCGTATCGCCCACCGTGATGTATCCCAAATCATTGAGGCGGCGCAGCACCTCGGGATTGCGCAACGACGCCACCGTCGCCGCCTGCAAAACAGCGATGATTTCGCGCGGCGTTTTTGCCGGCGCCATCACACCGTACCAGGTGGCGAATTCAAAACCTGGTACGCCCGCCTCGGCCAGCGTCGGATATTCCGGCAATGACGGCACCCGTTTCGCGGTCGACACCGCCAGCGCGCGCAAGCGGCCCTGACGCGTCTGTGGCAGGGCGGTGGCGAGCGGCAGAAAGCTCACCGAGGTTTCACCCGAGACGATGGCGGTCACCGCTTCGGCGCCACCACGGTAGGGCACATGCACGATATCAACTCCGGCCATGCCCTTGAAAAATTCGAATGACAGGTAAATCGTCGAACCTGCGCCAGAGGAGGAATAATTAATCGCACCGGGCTTCGCCTTCGCCAGCGCAATCAGATCCTTGACCGATTTCGCCGGCAACGAGGGATGCACCACCAGCATGTTCGGCGATTGCACCAACTGGGAAACCGCGGTGAAATCGCGCGACAGTTCGTAGCTTAGATTTTTGTAGAGACTCATATTGGCAGCCAGCGGCATCCCCGCCTGCATCAGCGTATAGCCATCGGGCGCGGCACGTGCCGCCTGCTCGGCACCGATATTGCCCGCCGCACCGCCGCGGTTGTCGACAATCACCTGCTGACCGAGTACCTGTCCGATGCCGGGCACGACGATGCGGGCCAGCGTATCAGCCCCGCTGCCAGCGGTGAACGGCACGACGTAACGCACCACCTTCGCTGGAAAATTCTGCGCCAACGCATTGCCAACCGTAAACGCGCAAGCCACTACGCCCGCGACGCGCCAGCCCATAGTCCGTGAAGCGCGCAGCAGATCGCGGGATAGATGCATCTCAGGCATCCAATTCATCGCACGTTCTGCAACAGCAAGAACAAGCCGCCAAGAATAGCCGTGTTATTCAGGAACATGATGCGGCCAATATTGCGTCGCATCGGATCGCTGACCTGCCAAAAGCGATGAAAGATCGCCGTCGCCGCAATCGTAAATACAATTAAAAACCAGGCGCCGATATCGGCATGCCAGCCGCTGAGCAACAGCGCGCAACCCGAAAATTGTAGAAAAATACCGAACCAGAACGCCAGCTTCGGCAGCGGCGTGTGGGCCGCCGCCATACGGTCAATATGATCCTTGATTTTCTGTGGCGTCATATTGCCTATCGCGGCCGCCAAAAAGAAAAATACAATGCATAACCTGCCGGCGGTATCGAGCGCCGTTGCGTCCTGAAACATGCCTGCCCCCCCTCTGATAATTCACTCGTTTACATCAGTTATTGATGCCGCCCCTACTCTTCGATAGGGCTCAAGGCGTGGGCAACTTGGTGCCCTTGTCGTCTTAGGCGCCGCCAAGTGCAGCGTTGTTACAAAAGTTTACATCTTGCACGGACCGTAAAACGCGACCGCAGCGTTAAATAAGCACGCCCGCCCGTTTTCTAGGCGGCAGATCCGGGGAGACAATGATGAGAACGCTGCTTGCCGCCACCGCCGCCTTGCTAACCGTTGCGGGTTGCGCTGAATTGCCGGTCTATGAAAACGCGTATTACCAGCCGACACCGGTCTACTATCAACCAGCGCACATTTTTTACGCCCTGCCACCGCGTTATGTCGAACGCAGCACCATCGTCCAGTCGGCACCGCACGTGATGCGTCAACCGATCGTAGTGCGCGAACCGATTGTCGTACATCAACCGATAGTCGTGCGCGAAACACCGCGCGTCGCGCACCCATCTGTCCGCACTACCGTCCCATCGCTTCACGCCGTTACTGCACACACCCAAACGGTTGGACGCCCGCCCAACCCCCGTGAAGCGCAGAACAAAACACGTCACACGCCGCAACACGGCCGCGATCACCGCTAAGCGCCTGGCATCAGGCGACGCCAGCGGCTTTCGGTGGTGCGCCGGGCGGTTTACTCAGCGCGGATGCCGCGCTCCTTGACGACGCGGCTCCACTTCTCCATTTCTCGCTTAAGGTGCGCAGCCGTCTCCTCGGGCGAGGCGCCGATGACGTCGATACCCTTCTGTAACAACTGCTGGCTTTGCTCCGGCGTATTGAGGATCTTGCGCAGACGCTCGTTCAACAGCGTGACCACGGGCCGCGGCGTAGCCTTGGGCGCCATGATGACGTGCCAGGTCAGAAACTCATACCCAGGAACACCGCTTTCACTGACGGTCTGCAGATCAGGCAGATTGGCGCGCCGCTTCAGACTGCTGATCGCTAGCCCACGCAAACGCTTGGCGTCGACATAAGGCATGGTCTCGGGGGTATTGGCGAACGTCACCGTCACCTCGCCACTGATCGCCGCAATCAGGCTCGGACCGCCGCCCTTGTAATGCACGGCAACGATGTTGGTCTTGCCGAGATAATTGAACAACTCGCCGGCAATATGCGGATTGGTGCCGATACCCGCCGTGCCGTAGTTCAGCGTGCCGCGTTTCGAACGCGCCAACTCCAGCAGGTCTTTGGTATTGCGCACCGGTAACGACGGGTGCACACCGAGTATGGCCGACGAAGATGAGAGCAGGCAGACCGGCTCGAAATCGTTTTGCAGATCGTAGGGTACACGACTCATGATGAAAATATTCGTCACCAGAGGCAGCGTGTTAATCAGCAGCGTATAGCCATCGGCCGGCGCGCGCGCGGTCAATTCGGTGCCGATATTGCCCGAGGCACCCGTGCGGTTGTCGACCACCACCGGCTTACCCAGCGATTCGGACAACTTTGGCGCGATCAGGCGGGCGATCACATCCACACTGCCACCGGGCGGAAAGGGGGTGACCAGTCGTACCGACCGCGACGGATAATGATCGGACTGGGCGGCCGCGATGGCGGGCAACAACAACGTACCGCAAACGATAGCGGCGCTTCGAATACTGAACATGATGACCTCCGTGGGCGCCAACTATAGCGCATCATCAAGGCGTTACGATTACGCAGGCTTTGGTTAAAGCCCCCTTGCCGGGTCTGCTCATAACAGCTATGGGCGCATCCGCACCCCATAGTGTGCGAAATCCGTCGCTGGTTCGGCACCTGGTCGGCGATCAATCCATCAAGTTTCAAACGAATGGGGGAGGCTGACGCGATGACATACACCCAGCTTGGCCCCACGAATCCATGGCGCATAAAGCGAATAACGCGCACACCGAGCATGACGTCATAGGGTGTTCGACCAGCGACGACAGGACCAGCCGCCGATGCGGCGCTGGGCCAGGGGGATCGAAAACCAGAAGCGATAAAAGGCTTTTAGCGAATCTATCGACTCGTCGTTAACATGATTAAATTAATACTACTGTAATAATTTTGAGATTCATCTCGGTTATAGTTACTTAGCTTTAGGATGCTTTAGAAAGTCGCCTCTTAAAGCGCTAAATGAACCAAGACTCATGGCGAACAAAACGCGATAGCCATCGTGGACTTTTTTCTAACGCGACCACCAAATCCATCAAGCATGCGCTAGCAAGTTTGCCGCCGGTAAAACCAGTTTGCACCAGGTTCGGGCGCCAAATCCGTCCATACTCTCGCCAATAGCTGGAATTCGATTTGGAAACTACCCTTGGGAGTTACCTTGATCATCCATCCTTGTAATTCCAGATTAATCGTCGGTCTGCTTTTATCCCTCTGTTTAGTCAACCCATCGACTGCGGCCGAATCCGAAACGAAATCGATGGCTGCGGGCGCCGCCAAAGCAAATATTTTCAGGGATTGCGATGTATGCCCGGAGATGATCACGCTCGAGGGATCAAGCTTCCAAATGGGAACGCCGGCAAAGCCAGCCGAAAGTGCGCCGACGGTTACATCTGAGCATCCCCAGCATACGGTTCAGATCAAATCATTTGCAATCGGTCGGTTCGAAATTACCCAGGCACAGTGGGCGGCTATCGTCGGAACGAACATCAGCTCATTTGCCGGCCCGGGATTACCGGTCGAATCGGTTGCTTTCGAGGATGTTCAGGAATTTCTAACTAAACTCAGTAGCAAGACCGGGCACCACTACCGTTTGCCGACCGAAGCCGAGTGGGAATTCGCCGCGCGTTGCGGCAGCAATACGAATTACGGTTTTGGCGACAATGCGGCGAATCTCGCCACTTATGGCTGGTATGCCGCCAATGCCGAAGAAAAAACCCACAAGGTGGGCGAGAAGTTGCCCAATGCCTGCAGTTTACATGACATGCATGGCAATGTTCAGGAGTGGACTGCCGATTGCTGGAAGGATAACTATGCAGACGCACCAAATGATGGGCGTGCTATCACTACGGGATTATGTTCGCTGCGAACCGTAAGAGGTGGCAGCTGGTATGACCCGGCGCATAAACTCCGTTCTGCGAGCCGTCAGCCCCAAACGAACGCAACCCGCAGTCGCTTTACCGGCTTTCGCGTGGCGCGGGATCAATGATCCCTTGCCCCCTCAGGGTTCGCGAACAGCCAAGCCCCTCTCTCTCCAGCGGTGCCCGTGTCTAGCGCGTGAGTGCGTAGACAACGGGGTAAGCGGCAAGCTTGGGTGGGCTATCGGCCGACTACCATCGGCTGCCCACCCTCCATCGACTGCACAATGGCTTCAAACGCTGCCACCGTTTCGATCATCTGCGCGGGCGTGATCGGATACGGAACGCCACCGCTGGCAGCGATCGCAAAGGCTTCGAGCTCACCGCGCAACGCATCGGCAGGGTCGAAATTCATGCGCACAAGCGCCGCACCACCGGTCTTGCGCAACACGAGTTCGGTGGCGCCGATCGCCTCGGCTGAACCGAGATTACCAAACACGTGTGCACGCCAATAGAGCGGTGTGGCGCGGATGCTGCTCATGGTGCCCGACACGCCATTGGCGAATTCAAACAGCACCGACACGGTGTCGAGCACATCGGGCGGCGGACGCCGGCTCATCAACAGGCACTGTACGCGTTTCACCGGACCGATCAGCCCGACGAAAGCGTCGACCATGTGGATGCCGGTGCCGGTCATGCCACCGCCCGGGGACTCTTCCGGCGAGGCGCGCCACGAAGCAAACGAGGTGCGCGAAGTTTCGTTGCTGTTGTGCCCCTCGATATGCAGGATTTCACCCAGCTCACGGCTTTGCACAATACGCGTCAACGCCTGCATCGAAGGCCAGAAGCGTTTGTCGTGACCAACCGCCAACAACACCCCCGCTTTTGAACAGGCCTCAACCGCTCTGATGGCGTCAGCGCGTTTGAGTGTCAGCGGCTTTTCGCAATAGACGGGCTTGCCGGCGGCGGCCACCGCGATGATCTGCTCGGCGTGCAGCGTATGCGGTGTCGCCAGCACAATGGCCTGGATTGCCGGGTCAGCCAGCGTTGCTGCAAAATCATTCGACAGTGCAAGGTCATTTTGCGTCGCAAATTCGTGAGCAGAATCGATATTTCGCACCACGGCACGCACGAAACGCAGGTGCGAGCTTTTACCCTGCACCGAAGTAACGAGTTTGCGCCCCCAATTACCGAGGCCAACGATGGCTACATTTAACATGAGATGGTCCGGCCATGAGCCACCCACCACGCATGCGCGGGGCGAGTGGCATTTTAGAGGCGGATCACAGACAAACTACTCCGGCTTGATGCCAGCGTCCTTGATCACTTTGGCAAAACGTGTGTTCTCGCTACGGATAAAGGCGGCGAATTGTTCGGGCGTGCTTTGCATCGGCTCGATGCCGGCTGAGATCAGGCGCTCTTTGAGTTCCACCGATGTCAGGGCTTTGACCAGTTCCGAATGCAGACGCGCGACGATGTCTTTAGGTGTGCCGGTCGTCGTCAGTATCCCATACCATATCGGCACCTCAAGACCCTCGAAGCCGGCCTCTTTGGTCGTCGGCACAGTGGGCAGCGCAGTGGCGCGTTTGTCAGAGAGCACCGCCAGCGCCCTCACCTTGCCGCTTTGCACCTGCGGCGCCGAGGCCGGTACCGCCATGATCAACACATCCACATCGCCACCCATTAAACCGATCAGCGCGAGGCCCGAGCCCTTGTAAGGTACATGCACAATACTGGTTTTGGTCAGGCTCTTCATCAGTTCCGGTGCGAGATGCGTCGTGGTGCCTACGCCACCCGAGCCATAACTCAATTTTCCGGGGCTCTTGCTGGCAATCTGGACCAATTCTTTCAGCGTCTTCGCCGGCACACTCGGATGCACCAACAATACGTTTTGAATCGTTGCCACCAACGACAGCGGCTGCAAATCCTTGAACGAATCGTAATTGAGTTTGGAGTAGAGCAGCGGGCCGAGTGCAATCAACGGTGAAGTCAGCACGATGGTGTAGCCATCGGCCGGCGATTTGGCCGCCAACTCAAGACCGAGGTTGCCGCCGGCACCGGGACGGTTATCAGCCACTACCTGCTGCCCGATTTGATCCGACATCTTCTGCGCAATCGCGCGCCCCAGCAGATCGGTCGGCCCGCCGGGCGGAAACGGAAAGATCATGCGGATCGATTTGACCGGATAGGTTTGCGCCTGCGCAAATCCGGCGCAAGCTGCTGTCATCGCCACGGCAGCCAGGCCGCCGCGCATTATTCCAAGCTTAGTCATTTTCATACATGTCTCCGTTAAAAAAGCCACATTGCAAGAGTGAAATTATAACCGCCGACCGTATTACGGTTTAAGACAAAGGCAACAACGGCGTCTGATCGGGCGCGACCTGCTGATCGAGGGCGGCAAAAATCACCGCCGTCATCGTGTAATTCGACATCAGCGCGACCATGTGTACGAGCCGCTGCTGGCCGAGCACCTTCAAGGCCTGCGCATAGGTCGCAGCACAAACCTTTTTATCACGAAACAATTCGCGACCGAAGCTGATGATGGCCGCTTCAGTTTCCGCCACACCGTGCGTTGGCTTGCAATACCGGATGATATCGATGAGCGCCGGATCAAGGCCGGCATCGAGCGCGTGCATTTTATGCGCCGTCCATTCCTTCTGACAATCGTGGGCGCGCGCGGTGACGAGTATCGTCAGTTCACGCAGCGGACGCGCAAGACCATTTTCGCGGTTACGCAGACTCCAGTTGAGTTCGCGTACGTGGCCGATAACTTCAGGCATATGCAACCAGAAACCGGTCGGGCCGCGCAGGCTCGCGCGCAGCTTGCTGCCTTCCTCGGTCATTGCGTCGTAAGCGCGCTGCCCCGTCTCATCAAGATCTTCGCGCCGCACCGGCGGCAGGCGCGACGACGAGTCGCGATGGACGTCAGGCGGATAACCACGCGTGGTCTGCGTGTCCGGTGTCGGTTCGTTCCCCCAAACGCGCGGCTTCATAGCGGCTCTCCTGATCGCAAACGCGGCGAGTGTAGCATCGCGCGTTGCGCGCCATGCCCATCGCATGCTTCAATCGCAGCCTTTTCACGCGGCGCTTGGTGCGCAAAACTTTACATGTACAAACCGATCCAATGGTCGCTCGTCTCCGCCCTCGTGTTAACGGCCGCCTCTACCGAGCAGGCACAAAGCTTTCCGGCCAAACCGATTCGCATCATCACCTCGGGGGTGGGCGGCGCGGGGGATGTCGCCTCACGCTTGGTCGCGCAGGGCATCGCGCCCGCCCTCGGCCAGCAGGTCATCGTCGACAATCGCGCCAGCGGGCCGATCCCGGTCGAGGTCACCGTCAAATCACCGGCCGACGGTTACACGCTCATGCTCTATGGCAGCACCGTGTGGCTGGGGCCTTATCTACGCGCCAACGCGCCCGATCCGCTGCGCGATTTCGCACCGATCTCGCTGGCCGCCACGGCGCCCAATATTCTGGTTGTACATCCCTCGCTGCCGGTGAAGAACGTGAAGGAATTAGTCGCATTGGCGAAAGCCAAACCGGGCGCGTTGAATTACGGCACCACCGGTATCGGTTCGTCACCGCATCTCGCTGCCGAACTGTTCCAAGCAATGGCCGGCGTGCAATTCGTGCGCATCAGCTACAAGGGGGCGGGTGCGGCACTCACCGATCTCATCGGCGGACAAATCCAGCTTAGTTTCGCCACCGCGAGCTCGGTGAGCCCACATCTGAAAACCGGCCGCCTGCGCGCACTCGGCGTCTCCAGTGCACGTGAATCGATCTTGCTACCGGGCCTTACTACCATCGCGGCTGCGGGCCTGCCCGGTTACGAATCAAGCTCGCTACAAGGCGTGTTCGCACCAGCCGGGGTACCGGCGCCGATTCTGCAAAAGCTCAGTCAGGAAATCATGCGTTATCTGCACAGCAGCGACGCCCGCGAAAAATTTCTCGCCGTCGGCGTTGAAGTGGTCGGCAGCACGCCCGAACAATTCACGGCGGCGATGAAAACGGAAATGTCGCGGATGGGGAAGGTCATCCGCGACGCCGGTATTCGCGAAGATTAATGCGGGTTTAGAACTTGCCGACAAACGCCTTCGTTAACTCTTGCACCGAACGCACGCCACACTGCATCATCGCGGCGCGCGTTTCAATGCGCATCAACTCCAGCACGCGTTCGACGCCAGGCTGACCGAAAGCACCCAAACCCCACAGGTAGGGCCGACCGATACCGGCGGCGGTGGCGCCCATCGCCAGCGCCTTGACAACATCGGTGCCGCGGCGGAAACCACTGTCAACGATCACCGGCATGCGACCGTTCACTGCCTCAATCACTTCGGGCAACGAATCGATAGCGCCACGCCCGTTGTCTTCACCGCGTCCGCCGTGATTGGAAACGACTATCCCATCAGCGCCGTATTCGACGGCGAGTTTGGCATCTTCGTGCGTGAGGATGCCTTTGAGCACAATTTTCATCTTGGTCTTGTCGCGCAACTGACGGATGAAATCCCAGGTCAGATTATCCGACTGCATGCTACGCACCTTGGACAGATCGATGCCGGCGTAATTCGGCCGGCGGTCACGATCGCCGCCCGAACCGCCACCGCCCGATGCCAATGAGTGGCACTGTTTGCAGTCACGTGTGTCGGTGGGACGCAAGCGGAACAGAGCTTCCTGGTTGCGTCCGCCGACGCGATCAACCGTCACCACCACCGCCTGTGAGCCGGCATTCTCAGCGCGTTTGGTCAGGGCGTAGGTGACATCACGATCCGAAGTTGCATAGAGCTGGAACCACACCGGTGCGCCACGTGCGGATACGATGTCGTCGATCGACACCGTCGAGCCGGTAGCGAGCATCTCAAGATGATTGCCGACCTTGGCGGCACGCGCCACTGCAAGTTCACCATCCGGGTGATAGGCCTTGTTGCCTCCGGTGGGCGAGATAAAAATCGGACTGTTATATTTGATGCCGAAAATTTCAATGCTGGTATCGACCTTTGACACATCGACCAGGCGGCGCGGGCGCAAATAGTATTTCTGAAAGGCCTCGCGGTTAGCGCGCAGCGTTGCATCATCGTCAATGCCGGCGGCCATGTAACCGAAGTGCGCGGGTGGCACCTTGGCGCGCGCAGCGATCTCAAAATCAAAGACGTTTATTGCCTCTTTCGGATTGCCGATCACACGATCAAACGTGCGCGGCGACCACAGCACTGGATCAGGCAGCCGGTTGGGGGCAGAAACCCCAGTCTCCGCAGCCAGGCTACTGACGCCAGGCACGGCGAGCAACGGGCTCGCCGACATCCATTTCAGTAATTGACGGCGACGGGCGATGATTTCGTCTTCGGTTGCCATGATGTTCTCCTCCTTGGTGTTTTTTTTCGCATCATAACGCGATGCGTCTATGGTTCCTGCTGTACTGCTTATTGTTTTGGAATATTCGCAGCCCGTGCGACTTTTTCATAGCGCTCGATTTCCGCACGCAAAAACTCGCTGAATTGCTCGCTGTTCTCGCCGCCAGGCTCCTGCCCCTGCCCGGTAAAAAGCTCGCGGTTTTCCTTGATCGCGGCGGCCAGCACACCGTAGATCCGCGCCACGATCGCCGGCGGCGTTTTCGCCGGCAGCAGCACACCGTTCCAATTGTAGTTCTCGAATTTCACACCCTGCTCGTTGAAGGTCGCCAGCTCCGGCATCGCCGGCGAGCGCTCGCGCGAGGTGATACCGAGGGCGCGCAGCTTGCCCTGCTTAACCATGGGCGCGACGTTAAAGAGTTGCAGCGAAGCGAAATCAATGTAACCGGAAATCAGTTCTATCGTGTACTGGCTCACACCGCCCTTATAGGGCACGTGCATGACATTGATGCCGGTGAGATGCGCGAAAGCCTCGGTCGAAAGATGGCCGACGGTGCCCACCCCCGGCGTGCCGTAGTTGAGTTTACCCGGACGCGCTTTGGCGAGCGCGACGAACTCCCTGACGTTTTTTGCCGGTAGCGCCGGATGCACGATCAGCACGCTGGGGCTTTTCGCCACCAGCGTCACTGGCGTGAAATCACGCAGCGGGTCATAGGGCACGTTCAGCGAAATCGCCGGCGCCACCGTCAACGGGCCCGGATTACCGGCCAGCAGCGTGTAGCCGTCGGGGGCCGCCTTCGCCACCGCCGCAGTGCCCGGCACGCCGCCGGCCGCCGGCCGGTTATCAACAATCACCGTCTGGCCGAAGGCTGCATTGAGTTTTTGCGCGACCCAGCGCGCTTGCGTGTCGGTCGGTCCGCCGGCACCAAAGGGCACGATGTAGCGAATCGGTTTGGTCGGATATTCCTGCGCAATGGCAGGGCCGTAAGTCACCGTCACTGTCCAAAGCGCGGCGCAAATAATTTTTTTATGCATGCCCCCTCCCGTGGTTTGCAGCGCCGACTATAACCCGAACGCCAGCCCGCGCGGGGGGCGTGTTCAGAAACCGTAGAGCCTGGCCGGATTATCGACGAGGATTTTCTGGCGCGTCACCGCATCCGGTATCCACTCGGGCAGCAAATCAACGAGGTCGCCATCATTGGGCATCGCACAGGTCAGCGTGGTGTGCGGCCAGTCACTCGCCCACACCATACGCTCGGGCGCGGCGGCGACCAGCGCATGCACCATGGGGGTGACATCGCGATACGGCGCGTCGAGTGCACTCATACGCATCGGGGCGGAGAGTTTGACCCAGCAGCGGCCACTCTGCGTAAGGTCAAGAATGGCGCGAAAGGCTACGCCGTTAACACCCTCTGCGATCGGCACCTGCCCCATATGATCGATGATGTAATCAACCGGCAGCGTACGCAGCATCGGCCCGATAGCGGTGAAATCCTCGGCGTTGATCCGAAACTGCAAATGCCAACCCATGGGCGCAATGCGCGCGGCCAGCCGTGGTGCGAGATCACCGGGCGCACCGTTGCTGTTACGCAGATTCAGGCGCAAGCCACGCACACCGAGCTTGTGCATGCGTGCGAGCTCGGCATCACTGACTTCATCATTGACCACGGCAACGGCACGAAAGGGAAACTTGTTTTCCGCCAGCGCATCGAGAATCACCGTGTTATCTGTCATGTAAACGCTGGGCTGCACCAGTACCGCACGGTCGACTCCAATCGAACGCAACATTTTGATGTAGTCATCAGCCGTCGCATCGGGCGGCGTATAGCGACGGTTAGCCGCGTAGGCGTATTTCGTTTGCGGGCCAAACAGATGTGCGTGGCAGTCGCAGGCACCGCGCGGCATGACGAAATTAGGCGTGCGCGTGTCGGCGATTGGGCCGGGAATGGTCGGTGCAACAATAGCGTTCGGCATAATAAATTCCTATTCGTTTTTGACACCCGCAGCCGCTACCACCTTCGCCCACTTGGCGAGTTCGCTGACGATCAGTGCGGAAAACTCTTCCGGCATATACGACGCCGGCTCGAGGCCCTGCGAAACCAGTTTGTCTTTGAGATCGGGTGTACGCAGTGCCGTCATTAACTCCGTATGCAGGCGTGTGACGATGGCGGCCGGCGTGCCGGCGGGGGCGAGCACGCCATACCACGCACTGCCGTCGTAACCCGTCACCGTTTCAGCAATCGCCGGAATCTCCGGCAGCGCGCCAACGCGTTTTGCACTGGTCACACCCATGGCGCGCAGCTTGCCCGTTTGCACATGCGGCAAGGCCGACGGGATGGTCGGAAATGACAAAGCGATCTGCCCGGCGATCAGATCGGTCATCGCCTGCGCATTACCTTTGTAGGGAACATGCGCGATCTGCGTGGCAGTCATCAGCTTAAAGAGTTCAGCAGCCAGATGCGGCGGCGTGCCGTTGCCCGCCGAGGCATAGAGCAGGCCACCACGCTGACTACGCGCCAGCGCAATCAATTCGCGCACATTGCGCGCCGGCAGCGACGGATGCACGACCAGCAGACCGGGGCCGGTCACCAGCATCGCCACTGGCGCGAAATCGCGCACACTGTCGAACGGCAGCTTCTTGTAGAGCGCTGGATTAATCGTGTGGCTACCGCTGACCACCACGATCGTATAACCATCGGGTGCTGCTTTCGCCGCCAGATCGGTACCGATGGTGCCGCCCGCACCGCCGCGGTTATCGATTACGAAGGTCGCGCCGCTGCGCTCGGCAACTTTTTGAAACACCATGCGCGCAACGATGTCGGTGCCGCCCCCGGCCGGAAAGGTCACGATCACCCGTACTGCACGCTCGGGATATTCCGCAGCCGACGCGGCGACCACCGGCAACACCAAAGCCAGCGCACACAACAGGCGCGTCATCATGCGCCGATGCGACGCGATACCGCGCGCGTCTGTCCAAAAGTTGGCACATAGACCGAGTGGGTGCCGGGGCCGCCGGCGACGATGATGCCGATATCACGCGGACTCGGTGAAATCGGCACCAGCGTATCCACGGCAAAGCCGCCAAGTTCGCTGCTACGCGCGTGTTCGGCGCGATCGTAATCCTTGCGCGCGAAACGAGCAGCGGGCATCTTCGACTGCGCCCAGATCGACTCTTTGAGGGTGACCTTGTCGTAGCCGCCACGTGCGAACACGTCGGCGTGCTCAGGCGACAGAATCAGCCAGGGTTCGCCGGCAAAGTGCATGTCGTTGCTGGTCGGATAGCTCATGCTGGCGGCGATCACACGCAGCAGATCGGCGGCGTCTTTTGAATGCGAATTCAGATTTAACGTACCCGCAGCACCCACCACGGTGACGACGTTTTCATCATTCGCAAAACCGCGCTCGGCATGCAGCGGTGTCCACGGACTGGCCGCTTCATTCTCGGCGCAGCAGAAGCTGTACTTGCCGGGCTGGCCGTGCGTGGCCCTGTCCATTTCACCGGGCAAGGCACCGCCGATGTTTTGTAGAACAAGCCGCAGCGCGCGCCCCAGCGTGGCGTTGGCGCGTGTGCCCTGGCCCAGACAATTAAGTCCTGCGTTAAAACCCAGTTGCGTCGCCAACGGTCCGTTGACGATGATCCACGGCGCCGCTGAATTGGTGGTCGCCTGTATGCCCTGAATATTGAACCGCGGATCAGCTACCGCCTCGACCGCAGCCATCAACACCGGCAGATATTCTGCACGGCAGCCGGCCATCACGGCGTTAATGGCGATGCGTTCCACAGTCGCCTCGCCGAAACCCGGTGCCACACGGGCGACTACCGCGTGCCGCGCGCGCTGTGTGCCGGTCAGCATCTGTTCGACCCGCGATTCCGTTGGTGGAATCAGCGGCAAGCCATCGCTCCAACGGCGGCGTTCACATTCTTCATTGAAAGCGATCAAATCATTGGGCATGCCGAGTACCGCAGCAGCAGTGATCATTGCACTGCCGACGTTGACCGCCTGCGCGGTCTTATCGATGCCGCCGGTGGCCAGACGCACAATCTCATCGACCAGCGTTTCCGCTAATTCACGCACCAGCGCGCGCGTGCGCACACCAAAGGGATGCGGCATCACGGCGATCGGCAAACTACCGCCACCCAGCGCGTGCAATTGCGAACGACCGAGCGTAATAAAGGCAGTCGAACACACCACCAGCGCACTCAGACCCTGCTTCGCGCCCTCTACACTGTCGTGGACACTCCACGACGTGCAGCCCCCTCAGTCGCCGGAGCCTGTGATAACCAGATCACATTGCTGCTTGATATCGGCGAACACCTGCGGCGAGGCCGATACCGAAGCGGTCGGCTTGCGGTGCCTGACGATTTTCACCACCCCGTATTTCGCCATCAGCAATTCGCCGAGATCGTCGGCAAGCAAGCTGAAATTCGGTTTCGAGTTATCGATGAAAGCGACGACCTTGCCGGCCAGTGTTGCCAGTGGACGAAAAGTCGCGCTGTCACCGGCCACGCTGGCGGGCGCCACCGGATCGAGAACCATTTGCGTGTCACTCATAGTCATTTCCCTTTGCGTCATAGCGTCATAGCGTCACAGCATCCCAGCTTCACCGCTTTGATTGCCACGATCAATCTCATACCCTCGCCGCTGTTATGCGCGCCACCACGGCGCGCCAGCGTTCACCTTCGGCCTGCATAAAGTCCGTCAGTTCGCCTGGCGCGCTACCGCGCGGGGTGACGCCCTGTGCATTCAACCATGCGCTGACAGGTGGCGCGCGCAATGCGGTGGCAAACACCTCGCTTAATGCCGCTGTCACTGCGGGTGACGTAGCGGGTGGTGCGACGATGCCGGTCCAGTTGCTCATCGCATAGCCCGATACGCCGGCCTCGGCGAGCGTCGGTAACTCAGTCGCCGCGGCACTGCGCGCGGCAGTCGACACCCCCAGGGCAATCAAGCCGCCGTCTTTGCAGCGTGGCAACATGGAGGCAATATTGTTGAAGCTCAGATCCACCCGGCCGGCTTCGAGATCGCGGTAGAGTCGTTCGGTCTCGTCATAGCGCACATGACGCATACGCACACCGGTGATGGACTCGAACAACCCGGCGGCCAGATGCGGCGCACCGCCAGTCGCCGAGGTCGCATAGGTCAACGGCGGTTCAGCGCGCGCGCGCGCAATCAAATCAGCGACCGAGCGCACCCCCAGCGCCGGATGACAGGCCAGCAGCATCGGCGATTGGGTGAGCAGCGAGACTGCTGCGAAATCACGCAGCGGGTCATAAGGTGCGGGCGTATTGAGCAGCGGTGCGATGGCATGCGTGCCGAGGGTTGCCATGAACAGCGTCGCGCCGTCAGCAGCACATGCCGCGACGTGACGCGCGGCGTTGACGCCGTTGGCCCCGGGCCGGCGGGTGACCGTGAGCGCGATGCCGCATTCAGAACGCATCGCATCAATCAAACATTTCGCGATGTCATCCGACATGCTACCCGGCGAAAAGCCGATCACCAGTTCGATTTCACGCGGCGTACCGGTCATCACTGCGCCGCAATTCCCGCCTGCTTCACCACTGCCGCCCACTTGGCAGTTTCGGTTTTGATATAGACGGCGAAATGTTCGGGCGTATTGGTCATCGGTTCGGCGCCCTGCGCAATCATCTTGTCGCGCATGTCGGCGGCCTGCATGATCTCGACGAGTTCCTTATTGAGTCGCGTGATAATCGCCGGTGGCGTAGCGGCCGGCGCTACTGCACCGATCCAGGTCACCGCTTCGAAACCGGGAAAGCCCGATTCGGCAATCGTCGGCACATCAGGCGCAGCGATAGCGCGCGCGAGCCCCGTCACACCCAGCGCGCGCAAGCGGTTGCTGCGTACCATCGGCAGGGCCGCCGGCAGACTGCTGAAATAAAGTGTGACCTGCCCCGCCACCAAATCAATAAGCGCAGCGCCGCCGCCCTTGTACGGCACATGGATCAAATCAACGCCGGCGCGGCTCTTGAAAAACTCCGCCGCCAGATGCGTCGTGCTGCCGGCGCCGGCCGAAGCGTAAGTCAGCTGCCCCGGTTTCGCCCGCGCCAGCGCGATCAACTGCGGCAGCGTTTGCGCCGGCACCGACGGATGCAAAACCAGTATATTGGGGAAGGACGCCAGCGTCGTCACCGGCGCGAAATCCCTCAGTGGATCGTAGTTGAGTTTTTTATACACGCTAACATTGATCGCCATCGGCGCCACATTGGCCATCAGCAAGGTATAACCATCGGGCGCGGCACGCGCGACGATTTCAGTACCAAGACTGCCGCCGGCACCGGCGCGGTTGTCAACAATCACCGTCTGGCCGAGGCGCGCCGTCAGGCGCTGCGCCACTTCGCGGATGATGATGTCGCCGCCACCGCCAGCGGTGAAGGGCACGACATAACGGATGGGGCGCGTCGGATAGTCTTGTGCGCTGCTAGCCACGGCCAGCGATACACACGCGATGCCGAGCAGTGGTCTTGAAATCAAACCGGACACGCCCGCTGTCACTCCCACAAGGAAACGCATCAGAATGTGGATGCACTGCGCACCATGCAACCGCCCGCCCCTCACCCCTGCCCTCCCCCCGCTGTCGCGGGACGAGGGCGATTTTGTATCTGCGCTCTCAATCAACGGTCGCACGCGATTCCTTCACGACTTTGCTCCAGCGATGCATTTCAGCACGCACAAAGGCATCGAAGTCCGATGGTGTACTAGCGACGATGTCAAACCCTTGGGCGGTCAGCCGCTCGCGCACCTCCGGCACTTTCAATGCCTGCGTAAACACCGCATGCAAACGCTTCACGGCCTCTGCCGGCGAACCTTTTGGCAGACTGACACCGAACCACGTCGTCGCTTCAAATCCCGGCATACCCTGTTCGCCAAAGGTCGCCAGGTCGGGCACCAGAGCCGAACGCCGGGCACTCGCAATTGCAATCGGCCTGACACGCCCGCCACTGATCAGGGGCAGAAGGCCGGCCGTGGTAAAAAAACTCATTTGCACCTGATTGGCGACGAGATCGGTCGAAATCGCCGCAGCCCCCTTGTAGGGTACGTGGCGAATATCGACGCCATTCAGCGTCTTGAACATTTCCATTGCAAGGTGACTAGGCCCGCCGTTGCCCGACGACGCATAGACATACTGCGCAGGCTTTGCCTTGACCATTGCAACCAGTTCGCGCACCGTCGAAACGCCCAGCGATGGATGTGTTGCCAGCGCGAACGGAATCGATGCAAGCTGCGTCACGTGGACAAAATCGCGCGCCAGGTCGTAGTTCAGGTTTCGATACAACGAGGCGCTGATGGCATGCGAAATATTTGACTGCAGCAAGGTATAACCATCAGGCGCCGCCTTCGCCACCGTCTCGGCGGCGATATTGCCGCCCGCCCCCGCCCGGTTGTCGATGATGATCTGCTGGCCCAGCGACTCAGCTGCATTCACCGCGACAATGCGCGCGAGATTATCGGCGCCACCGCCGGGCGGAAACGGGATCAGGAATCTTAGGGGGCGTTCGGGATATGTAGCTGCAAACGCGATGGAGCTACAAAAGCAATGCAGCGCGCCAATAAACACCAGCAACGAAAAAACTAGAGGTTTAACCTTTCCCTCCCCCTGAGAGCCGCCGAGCAGCGCAGCCGTGTCGGGGGCAGTCGGCGAGGACTGTCTGAGCCCTCGCAGCTCCATCGCGAGGGCGAGTTCCGCAGCCGCCCGGCGCGGCGAGCAGCGCAGGGGAGTCCGCAGGACCGGCGAACCGGGGGTCGCCTTCTTTTGGTTACTTTTCTTGGCGAAGCAAGAAAAGTAACCAGCCGCCGGGCTGCCCCCGGCCAACAAGAAACGAAGACGCAAATAGCACGAGCGTACGCCCTCACCCCAGCCCTCCCCCGCGCGTACGCGCGCAAGGAAGGGAGTCACGCCTCCAGGCGCACTCGTCACATCGAAAACAAATACTGCGCACAAAAGATTGATCAATCGCATAGGTCAATCCGCCCTGATCCCGGCGTCCGCAACCACCTTCGTCCACTTCGCAATATCACCGCGTATCACCGCCGCAAACTCCACCGAACTACCGCCGCGTGGCTCCAGCCCCTGCGCCAGCAATTTTTCGCGCAGATCGGTGCTGGCAAGTGCGCGGTTGATTTCGGCGGCAAGTTTTTCAATGCGCGCACGCGGCGATGCAGCAGGCAACAGTGCGCCGTACCAGGAATCGACTTCGTAGCCCGGCACACCGGCTTCGGCGATAGTCGGCAGTTGCGGCGCGACGGCCGCACGCTTCGATGATGTAACGGCCAGCGCACGCAGGCGCCCGGCGCGCACATGCACCATGGTCTGTGGCGGACCGGCGATCGTTACCTGCACCGCACCGGCGATGAGGTCTGGTATGCCGTTCGCACCTTTGTACGGCACATGCACGATATCCACACCCGCCATACTTTTGAACAACTCAGAGGCCAGATGCAGCGCGCTACCAGCACCGGCCGAGGCGTAATTGAGTTTGCCCGGCTGTGCTTTCGCCAGCACAATCAGTTCCTTCACCGATTGCGCCGGCACCGACGGATGCACCACCAGCAGATAAGGCGATGCACTAGCGAGCACGACAGGTGCGAAATCGATTTGCGGCTTGTAGCTCAGGTTGTTGTGGATCGCCGGCTGTATGGTGAAGCTCGACGAGGCGATCAATACGCTGTAAGCATCGGGCGCGGCTTTAACGACGATTTCATTGGCGAGATTGCCGCCAGCACCCGGTCGGTTGTCGACCACCACAGGCTGCCCCAAATTCTCAGTGAGTTTCTGACCGAGCAGTCGGGCCACCAGATCGGAACCGCCGCCCGGCGTGAAGCCGACGACAAACCGCAACGGCCGCGACGGATAAAGGTCGACGGGTTCGGCGGCGGCGCAAGCGCCACCGGTGCCGAGCAAAACGAACGCGCTGCGTTTAATCCACACGCGCGCCGGACGATTTAACGACTTTGGCATAACGCGCGGTTTCCGATTCGATATAGGCGGCGAATTCCTCAGGAGACATCATCGCCGCCTCTACGCCGGCACCGGCGAGGCGTTCGATCACCTCCGGCTGCTTCATCACAACGCCGATCTCTGCATGCAAACGGGTAATGATGTCGCGCGGCGCACCGGCCGGCAGCAGTATGCCGTTCCACGAGGCGGCCTCCACACCACGCGCGCCCTGTTCGGCGGTGGTCGGCAGTTCCGGCAGCAGCGCCGAGCGCTTTGCCCCCGCCACTGCGAGCGCGCGCAGGCGCCCCGCTTTCACCTGCGGCAGCGCGGGTGGAATGGTGGTGAACATAAATTGCAGATGACCGGCGAGCAGATCGGTGATCGCGGGGCCGGCCCCCTTGTAGGGCACGTGCAGGGTCTTAATGCCAGCGACGATGTTGAGCATCTCGGCACCCAGCTGATTGTTACTGCCGTTACCGGGTGAGCCAAACAGAATTTCGCCCGGACGTTTCTTCGCCAGCGCGATGAAGTCTGTCAGGCTTGCCGCCGGCAGCGCGGGATGGATAACAATAATCTGTGGCAACACCGCCACCAGCGCGATCGGCGCAAAGTCTTTCACCGGATCGTATGGCAACTTTTTGACCAGACTCGCGTTAATAGCATGCGAGGTCGCCGTACCGAGCAGCCAGGTGTAACCGTCAGCGGGAGACCTCGCGACGAGTTCGGCACCGATCACAGTACCGCCACCAGCACGATTTTCAACCACGACCTGCTGCCCCAGATTTCTGGAAAGGCGCTCCGCAATCACGCGCGCCACGAGGTCAGCGCCACCGCCGGCCGCGATCGGCACGATAAATCGGATCGGACGCGATGGATAATTCTGCGCCTGCGCGCCAGCCAGCAGCGCTGCCAACACGCAACCCACTGCAATACGCAGCCTAAGCATGGTCTTCATATTCCTCCTGTCTCCTCCTGTCTTGCATTCCCTATCCGCCGTCAAAAGCGGGCGGTGAAGGGCACGGCGCGTTTTAAAAACGCCCCCCCCCTCAAACCTAGCCTCACCCCGGTAAAGCGGGGCGAGCGAACTTTCTTATCTAGAGCGAGGCTTCTTCGTTAAACGTAACCTCGGCCGAAGTCAGCACCGTGGTCATGCGCTTGACCTGGTCAATCACCGCCTGATGTTGCGCTTCGTTCAGTGCGCAGCAGCAGTCGTCAAGTATGAATAAATCATAACCACGGTCATGACCATCCTTGGCGGCGGACAATACCGCACCGCTCGATGAGACGCCTGATACATAGAGGCGTTTAATCTGCTGCGCCTGCAGTATGGCTTCGAGCGAGGTCGCGTAGAACGGGCTGACGCGATGCTTGATGATATCAAAGTCGCCGGGTTGCGGCGCCAGCGCCGGATGCACTTCAGTGCCCCAGCCGCCGAGCTTGAACATGCCGGCCTTTTTTGCGCCCTGAAAAATGCGCGAATTCGGCGGACACTCACGATAGTCCGCTGAAAAACCGATACGCACATAACCGATCTTGACGCCGGCTTCGCGTGCTTTTCTTATTGCCTCGGCCGTGTTCGCCACGGTGTTGCGACGCGCAAGTTCCGGCCCGTATGTTTTTTTACTGGGTCCGTCCTCATGCACAAGATCATTGAGCATGTCGCACACAAGATACATCGCGTTGCTGGCCATGGCGCCCGACCTCCCCCTTTGAAACTGTTTGCACTTGCCGGTCGCTTGATGCAGACCGGCGCCTACCCTAAACCGGGACATTGACAGGGAGCGACCGCCCCCTGCGATGTCGGATATTAACGCAGTGTCGGCAACTCCAGATCGCACACCGTGCCGTCGAACGGAATCTTCGTGTTGACGTCTTTGGCTGGCAGCATGACAGTGGCAAAACCCGGCGAGCTCAAGACGCCGCTCTGGTTGATACCGGTCATTTCGATGTCGACCAGCGGGCAACCGTCCTTCAGGTATTTCTTCACCACCTTGCCGGTGATAAATGTCGTGTCACCCTGCAGGTTGAAGCGGCGCGCCTCCATGCGGATGCGTTTGATCACGCCGTCGTCGCCCATCCAGTTGGTGATCGCAGTGACGAACCAGCTGGCGCGCTGCGGCAGATAGTCATACATGCCCGGCACACCGACTTTCTTCGCAAAGTCTTCGCGATGGTGGCCGATACCGGTGTACTCGACACCGCCACCGCCTTCTTTGTTGCGGATGTAATGCTTCGGATGCTTGGCGGCATGGCGCAGCAAGGCGCCGTGCGCGGCACCACGACCGGAGGCAATCACGAACGCCATGGTGTCGGACATCGACAGCGGACCGCGCGCGATCTCATCGATCGTATCGCCGATCTTGACGTCGTCCCAGTAGCGCGTTTCCGCGCCACGAATGCGCTCGACCTCGGTCATCACTTTGTGGTCGATGGCGCGAAGCTCGTCTTCGGTATAGACGTGGGTCTTGATGTCCTTGTATTTATCCTTCTCGCGCGACGCCTTGCGCTCGTGCCGAGCCGTCAGACCGAGCGCGCGGCAGACCACCTCGTCACGCTGGTTGGTATAGGTCGACTCCAGATACTGCATCGCCATCTTGCCGGAGAATTTTGAATGCTTCTCCTCGATGCCGAGCACACGGTTCCAGATATTAATACGGTCGCCGGGACGCACGTTGCGAAAATATTCGCAATCGATGGTGACGCCGAAACCGTGTACGCCGGGCAGGCCCCAGTACGAACGGCCGGGCCAGTGGTGGGTCCACGGGAAGCAGGGGTGCGCAATCAGGCCGCCGAAGCGCGTCCAGCGCGTGTATTCCTGGTCACGATAGAGCGGGTTCAAGTCGCCGATACCGTTCGCGAAGATGATAATCGCGTCGGCGCTGGCGTCGCGCAGATACTGTTCAGGGCGCAGTTTGCAGCCGATCAGATCGCGCGCGGCCGACATGCTCGCTTCATTGATCAGACCCTCGGGCGCCTCTTCGCTGATGTTCAATTCCGTGTTTGTACTCATGCGTTTCTCCGTGACAGAATTTGAAATGATGTTGCTGTTTTGTTTCGATTAGGCGCGTGCCAGTGCGGCACGCATCGCTGCAACCACTTCGCCCAGACTGTCGGCGACAAACACTCCTGCGTCGCGCAACATCTTTTGCTTGGCGGCATGGCCTTCGGCCTTGGAACCGATCAGTGCCGCCGCGTGGCCCATTTTTTTGCCGGCCGGTGCGGTCTTGCCGACGATCAACGCCGCCACCGGCTTGGCCCCCGTGCTGGAGGCATATTCGGCGACGAACGTTTCTTCGGAGCCACCGATCTCGCCGAGATAAAGAATGGCTTTGGTGTCGGGGTCTTTGTGAAATAGCGCCAGTGCCTCGGCCGCGGTAGTGCCCTTGACCGGATCACCACCGATGCCGACCACCGTGGTCTGGCCGATGCCGGCCTGCGTGATGCGTTTGCTGCCTTCATACGAGAGCGAACCGCTGCGCGAAATCACGCCGACATTCCCTTGCAGATAACAGAATGACGGCATGAAGCCCATCTTCGCCTTGCCCGGTGAAATCAGACCTGGCGTATTAGGCCCAACGAACACCGCGCCGTTGGCACGCGCCGCGGCACGCACCTCGATCGCGTCGAGCACCGGCATTTCATCGGCAGTGGCAACCACCAGACGACAACCCGATTCGATAGCTTCAATGGTAGCGCCCAGCACCGCTGACGGCGGCACGAACACCATTGCCGTATCAGCCGCCGTCTCTTTTACGGCGGTGGCGACATTGGCAAAAACCGGCACATCACCGACCTTGGTACCGGCACGGCCGGGAGACACCCCTGCCACCATGTTGGTGCCGTACTTGCGCGCGTCTTCGACGAAGAACTGGCCCATCTGACCGGTCACACCCTGAATCAGCACGCGATTCGATTTATCGAGAAGTATGCTCATCGTGCGCCTCCGGCAAGCTTGACCGCCTCGGTGACGGCAGTCTCCAGAGTGGCATGATTGTGCGCGCCGAATTCGGCGAAGATACCGTCCACCTGATCGACGTTGGTACCATCGAGTCGGTAGACCACAGGCTTCGCGCTTTTGCGTTCAGCCATGACCTCTTTCATCGAGTTGGCCACGCGCTGCATCTGGGTGCCGCCGCCAAAGACGCTGACGAGGATCACTTTCACCGCCGGATCGGCGTCGAGCATTTCGAAGGCCGGACGGTAACCGCGTGTCGATGTCGGTCCCGGGCTGCAATCCAAAAAGCAGGCCGGACGGCCGCCATGTTCGGCGATCATGTCCATCGCGCCCATCGTCATGCCGGCACCGCCGGATATGACACCGATGTCGCCGTCGAGCTTCACGTACATATGCTGCATGTCGAGACAGGCGCGCAAATACGGATCGGCACGGCCTTTCTCGGCTTCGCGTTCGGCGTTGATTTCGGCATTGCGGAAATGCGCCCACTCGTCGCGCGCCACCTTGGCGTCGGCGGCGATCAGCGCACCGTCACTGAGCTTGACCAGCGGATTGATTTCTATCGTCGTGCAGTCCTGCGCAGCCGCCGTGCGCACGAGGCGCTGGGCGAGGGCGATGACTTTCTCGCGCCACTGGTAATCCGGCTCGACCTTCTCGAGTATTTCGCGCAGGCGGTGCACGCGGAAGTTCCACGGCGCACCAACCTCATAACGCACCGGCGGCGCACCGTCTTCGATATCCATACCACCCTGGGGCGCATACAGGACGACATAACCCTCGGCGCGACCGTCGACGGCCACCGACAGATAGCATTCGCGCTCGATCGCCAGCCACGGCTCGATCAACAAGGCATCGGGCTTTTCGCCACCGAAATCGATCTCGAACAGCTTCTTCGCCGCCGCTTCAAGCGCCGCACGATCAGCCACCTTCACGACGCCGCCTTGCTTGCCGCGTCCGCCGCTACGAACCTGCGCCTTGACCGCGACCGGATAGTGGTCGACCGTCACGCCGCCAGCGGCTGCACCGCGACGCCAAACCGTTCCCGCCGGCACATTAACTCCGACCGACGCCAGCAATTGCTTGGCATCGCATTCCAGCATCATCATTTTAGTTTTCCTCCGTTTCACCGCCATCCGACAATCTCTGGTTCGCGTCGGCGAAGCAGAACTACTCTCACCCTCTCCTAAAGGCAGCGGGTTGGGGTCAGGGGGCGCGTATCTGTTCCAGGCCCAGCCGCTCAACCCTGTCGAATGGCATTGCGAACGCAGGACTATACGGAGTGGCTGCCATGCCGACAAGAGATGATAATTTATACTTCCATAACTTTTGGTATGATCAAGGCACTCACCCGAAAAATCGGCCGGGTACTCCGAAGAAACGCCGAAGAAACGCCGAAGAAACACCGAGGAAACACCGAGGAAACACCGAGGAAACACCCATGACGCTCCAGCAATTGCGCTACTTCTGCGAAGTCGTGCGCCAGAACATGAACATATCGCAGGCGGCAGCAGCCCTGCACATCACCCAGCCCGGCCTCAGCCGCCAGCTGCGTCTGCTCGAAGAAGAACTCAAGGTTGGATTGTTTGTGCGCAACCGGACGCGCCTTGTGCGTCTGAGCAACGCAGGGGCCGAACTCGTCAGCATGGCCACCCACACGCTCGAATCGGCGGACAACATCAAGAAGGCGGCGGACGAACACGCGACACAGCACGAAGGCACGCTGACCATCGCCACCACCCACACGCAGGCGCGCTACGCACTGCCCGGGGTGCTGCGCCGCTTCAAGCAACGCTATCCGCAGGTGCAGTTGAGCCTGCGCCAGGGTACGCCAGCCGAAGTGTCGTACCTGGTAGCCAGCGGCAACGCCGACCTGTCGATCGCCACCGAACCCCTCGAACTGCCGGCGGCGATGCTGATGCTGCCCTGTCACCCATTGCAACGCGTCGTTCTAGTGCCAGCCGGCCACCCACTGCTGAAAACGCGCCGCCTGACACTGGAAAAACTTGCCGAATATCCGCTGATCACCTACGACTACGGCTTCATCGGACATTCAAAGACACTAAGTGCGTTCAAAGCAAAAGGCATACAACCGCACATTGCGCTCAACGCCATCGACGCCGACGTCATCAAGACGTATGTCGAATTTGGTCTTGGCATTGCGATCGTGCCGGATCTCGCCTACGACCGCGCGCGCGATAAAAAACTGCGTGCCATCACCGCCAGCCACCTATTCGAACCGAACACCATCCAGATCGGCATCCGCCGCAATCACTACCTGCGCGGCTATATGTTCGCCTTCATTGAAATGTTCGCACCACACCTCAAACGCACGGTGGTTGAAAAAGCGATTACCGAGATGGCAACCCGACGCGCAGGCGCAGGCGCACATTAATTTGGCTGGATGCCAGCAGCCTTGACCACTTTCGCCCACTTCACGCGCTCGGTTTTGATGTAGGCACCAAAGGTAGCGGAGTCCATCAGCGCCGGTTCCGCCCCCTGGCTGAGAATGAAGTTTTTCATCTCTGGCGTTTCGATGATCTTTGCCAACTCATCATAGAGGCGGCGCAGAACGACCGTTGGCGTTTTCGCTGGCGCCATGTAGCCGGTCCACGATTGGACTTCGTATCCGGGCAGCCCGGCTTCGGCGGACGTCGGCAGATCAGCAAAGGTCGGCAGGCGCTGTGGCGCGGCGACCGCGAGAGCGCGCATCTTGCCGGCCCTGATCAGCGGTACATAGGTGCCCGCCGCCTGACAACCGATCTGCGCTTCGCCACCAGCCAGCGCGGTCATCGCCGAGCCCGAAGCCTTGTAGGGAATGTGCACGATGTTGATGTTAGCCATGGTCTTCAGCAATTCACCGCAGAGATGAGGCGTGCTGCCGGTGCCCGCCGAGGCGTAATGCAACTGCCCCGGTTTCACCTTGGCGAGATCGATCAATTCTTTAAGCGTATTGGCGGGCACCATCGTATTGACTGCAACCACGTACGATGAAACGAAGAGGCGCGCGACCGGTACCAGGTCCTTGTCCGGATCGTAGGGGAGTTTTTCGTGCACGGCGGGGCCGATGCCGAGTGTTGTGGTGTAACCCACCAGCAACGTGTAGCCGTCAGGCGCCGACTTCGCCACCGTTTCGCTCGCGATCTGGCCACTCGCGCCTGGCCGGTTGTCGGTCACCACCGTCTGCCCGACAGCGACCGAGAGATGCTTGGCAAAGGCACGCGGAATGCTGTCATTGGTGCTCGAACCTGGCTGCACAGGAATGATCAAACGAATCGGCCGCGACGGGTAAGGCGGTGTCTGCGCCAACGCCACACACGCAAACGCCGCTATTGCGAACGCAACCCCAGCGGCAACACCACGGCGCGCGCTCAATCCCACGACCAGTTGATTTTCTTCGTCACCATCTCGCCGTGCATCGCATTGATGCACACGCACTGGCAAACCGGCGGCGCCCAGCCACCAGCGACCATGATCTGCAGGTGATGCGCATCGACCATTGCCGGCACCATCGCGTCATCGTCATTCACATCAACGAGTTTGCTCCAGTGCCAGGTGGCGGTGGTGGACGTACCGCCGGTGCGCTTGATGTCGCGCACGGCGCGCACGCTTTGCTTAATGAGCTCATCGCGAAAGCGCGTCTTGTCGTAACCTGCCGCCTGCAGCACATACGCGCCCTGCGGGTTGATGACCAGCAGCTTCTGCATCGCCTGCTGGAACTGGCCGAGATTAGTCAGCACGTCCTTGACGACGAAGAGGTTGTTCTCGACGGTGTTTGCGCCCGCGCCGAGATTGAACTGGATGTGCGCGCCCGACGGGAACATCGACACCGCGCTGTCTTCGGCCTTGAGCCCGTTGGTAACATGCAGCGGCTCCCAAGGGTTCGCTTCTTCTGGCGGACGCTCGGCGACGAGATAGGAATAACGTCCGGGATGCCCCATGGTCGCATGCGACATCTGGCCGGGACGCCCCAACCCTATATTCCAGAGGATAAGACGGATGGCGCGGCCGATGGTCGAATTGGCGCGATGGCCGGTGCCGGTGAAAACACCCTCCCCGCAGTTGAAATTGAGTTTCTTCACCACGGGACCGCTGATGATGGCCAGCGGTCCGGGCCCGCCGGTCGTGCACTGCACACGCATCAGCTCGAACGTATTGTCGAGCATCGCTTCGACGGCGGTGATCACCACCGGCAGATATTCAGGCAAACAGCCCGCCATGACGGCGTTGATCGCAACTTTCTCGATAGTCGCCACGCCCTCACCAGGGGACACTACACCAAGCACTTCCTGCGGATCGCGCTTGATGTAATCGATCATGGCGCGGACTTTTTTCTCTGTCGGCGGCAATACTGGCAGACCGTCGGTCCAGCCATTTTTATAGGCAAGTTCGGTGAAATCGTCGATGTCCGCACATTCGAAGACTTTAGAAACCAATTGCACTTCGCTCATGCTGTACCTCCGGTCTGCGAAAGCAGCATGTTGACGACCTTGTCGGCCAGGCCCTCGGCTTTTTTCAAGACGAAATCAGCGGGGTCATTACTCGGCAGGTCCTGCGGATAAATCAGTAGCGGCGCATTGGGCATGCCGAGCTGCTTGGCTTGCATGCGCGCAAGTTTTTCGAACGGCTCATGAATAAAGCCTACCGTGGGTACACCCTGTTGCACCATATTGACCGTGTCACGCACGGTTGCTGATGTGCAAGACCCTCAGGCTCCGACGCCGACGAAGGCGTAATCTATTTTGCTGGCGAATGATTCGATGTCAGGCAGTGGCGCTGGATTCCAGCTGCTTTTCTTGTAGAGACGCACCGGTTCGGCGGCAAATTTTTTCTCAGCCACGCTTTCGAAGACCGGCCAGAATTTGATGGTCGCCGCGTGACCACCCCACAACATACCGGCGCGTTTACCCTGCAATGACTGAACGCGGCGCATCGGCTTACTGTCCGCTGGCTTATTGATTTCGGCCAAAGGTTCGAGAACTCTAATCAACATGGATAGTCTCCTGTAATTACCGGTTATGTGCTGCCGACGATACCGGTAAGATAGTTGTCTTCGCATAAATACGAGAACGATGCGTATATGCGAATTTATAGATCAAGGTTATGCTCGACCTCATACACTGTCAAGACAGCAGCATACCCCAATCGAACTCAAAGAAAAAAAGACCACCACCGAGATGAAAAAATTCGCGTATTTTTTCGGCATGACTACACTATTTTCCATTGGCAGTATCGTCTGCGCTCAAGGCTTCCCTTCCAAACCCCTGCGCTTGATCGCCCCCACGTCGCCCGGCGGCGGCAGCGATATCTTCGGCCGTCAGCTGGCGCAGAAACTCACCGTCGCACTCGGTCAACAGGTCATCGTTGAAAACCGCGCGGGTGCCGGCGGCATCATCGGCAT